>JBIIBR010000004.1:0-16367 GCA_044239285.1 Rickettsiales bacterium
AATATGATTAATTTTGAACAATCTAATAAAGATGGCTCGCTTCTGGCTTTGCATGAGATATAAAATTGCAAAAAGATGATTTGAGTTATATTAATACCGATTTTGATTTAAAATAAAATATTTTTTAGATAAAAAATTTAAAACAAAAGCTTCGCGTTCTAAATCCGAAGGGTTTTAATAATTTTATTCAGAATAAATTAAAAATAAATTAAAATAGTATAAATACCAACCCGCTTAAATTAAAATTTTAAGCATAATTAATTAAAAAATGTTGTTCGACAAAAAAACTAAAAAACAAGTGATTAGCGAATTCGCTCAAGGTAAAAATGACAGCGGTTCAACCGAAGTTCAATGCGCAGTAATTACTAAAAAAATTGATAATTTAACAGAGCATTTGAAAATTCATAAAAAAGATCATTCTTCTAGGAGAGGTCTTCTTATTTTGGTAGGCAAAAGAAGAAGACTTCTTGATTACCTGAAAAATATTTCAAATCAACGTTACGAAGATCTTATCAAAAAAATTGATATTAGAAAATAAGTAAAAAAGATTAATTATTTTTCGAAAATAATTTTATTTAAAGCGCTGAGAATCGAAAATTCTGAACCGTTTTAAATAAAATTTATGCTCCAATTTAAGTGATTAAATCACACTCCTCAAAAATTTAAAAAGATGAAAATATGTTCAATGTTGTAAAAAAAGAAATCAATTGGAATGGTAAAACCTTATCAATCGAAACTGGAAAAATCGCTAGACAAGCCAATGGCTCAGTGATTATAAAATATGGTAATACCACAATTTTGTGTGCCGTAACTATAGCTTCAAAAGCTGCTGAAGGTGCGGATTTTTTTCCACTTACAGTTAATTATTTAGAAAAATCTTACGCTGCCGGCAAAATCCCTGGTGGATTTTTCAAAAGAGAAACTAAACCTTCGGATGTTGCGACTCTAGTTTCACGATTAATCGATCGCCCAATTCGTCCAATGTTCCCTTCTAATTTTTATAATGAAGTTAACGTCGTTTGCACAGTTTTATCTTACGACCCATCATGCAATCCCGACATTCCGGCTTTAATCGGCGCTTCAGCTGCTTTATCAATATCAGAAGCTCCATTCGAAATGGTTGTAGCTGGTTCTAGAGTAGGTTTAGTTAATGATGAATTCGTTTTAAATCCTAGCAATGAAGAGTTAAAAAATAGCACATTAGATTTAATCGTTGCCGGAACAAAAACTTCAGTTTTAATGGTTGAATCTGAGGCCAAAGAATTATCCGAGCAAAAAATGTTGGATGCGGTAAATTTTGGTCATCAAGCTTTCCAAGCGGTTATTGCTATGATCGAAGAGTTCAAAGCTGATTGCGGAAAACCAAAAATGGTAATTGCCACGCCAAATAATGATGCTTTAAAAACTAGCATCACAGACTTCATTGGTGATCGCTTAATCAAAGCTTACAAAAAACTTGAAAAACAAGCTCGTGCTGGCGATCTTGACAAAATTCTTAGCGAAATTAAAGAAAAATTTGTGAATGCCGATCAAGGAATTGATGACAATAAAATCAAATCTATTTTCAAAATTTTATCACAAGAAATTGTTCGTAACGACATTTTGAAAAACGGTCTAAGAATCGATGGTCGTAAGACTAATCAAATCAGACAAATTGAAATTGAAGTTGGTGTTTTACCACAAGTTCATGGCTCTGCCTTATTCACGCGTGGCGAAACTCAAGCTTTAGTAGTTTCAACTCTAGGCGCAGGCGGAAAAGACAAACAACTTATTGAAAATTTAGATTCAGTAATGGCGGAAGAATCTTTCATGCTTCATTATAATTTCCCGCCATATTCAGTTGGTGAAGTTGGTCAATTAAGATCACCGGGACGTCGTGAAATTGGTCATGGCAAACTTGCGTGGAGAGCCATTAATCCAGTTTACCCAACTGCCGAAAAATTTTCTTACACAACTCGTATCGTTTCAGAAATAACCGAATCAAATGGTTCTTCTTCAATGGCTACAGTTTGTGGAGCTTCCTTAGCTTTAATGGATTCTGGGGTTCCAATTAAATCTTCGATTTCAGGAATCGCCATGGGCTTAATCAAAGAAGGTGACAATTACGTTATTCTTTCTGACATCATGGGCGATGAAGATCATCTTGGCGATATGGATTTCAAAGTTGCGGGTTCAAGAACTGGAATTACCGCACTTCAAATGGATATCAAAATTAATGGTATCACCGCTGAAATCATGGAAAAAGCTTTGCACCAAGCTCTTGAAGGCAGAATTCATATTCTTGATAAAATGGACGCAGTTATGTCAGCTCCTAGAACTGAACTTAACAACAACGTTCCAAAAATCGAAATTATTAATATCGCTCAAAAGAAAATTCGTGAAGTTATCGGCTCAAGAGGGGCGGTAATTAAAGAAATTTGCGCAGTTTCGGGGGCGGCAGTTGATATTGAAGATAGTGGAATTGTTAAAATTTCTTCAAACAGCGCGGATTGCATTAAAAAAGCCATTAGCATGATTCAAGAAATCACTTTCGAACCAGAAATTGGCGATATTTACGAAGGTCCAGTTGTTAAAGTTATTGATGCCGGAGCTTTCATCAGCATCTCGAATAATCGCGATGGTTTTGTTCACATTTCTGAACTTGCCGAATATCGCGTTGATTTTGTTGAAGACGTTATCAATGAAGGCGATGTTGTGAAAGTTAAAGTAATTGGGTTCGATAAAAAAGGTCGTCCTAAATTAAGCTTCAGATGCGTTGATCAAACTACCGGCGAAGATATTTCCGACAAAATCGCTAACAAACCAAGCATGGTTGATGAGCGTGAGTTTTCTCCTCGTGGCGATGATAATCGTGGCGAAAGAGGCGGAGATGATCGTCGTGAAAGAAGAGGTGGTGATAGAGATCGTCGCGATGATCGCAGAAGTGGCGATGATCGTCGTGGAAGCGATGATCGTAGAGGTGGCGACAGAGATCGTCGCGGTAGCGGTGATCGTGATGATCCTTCTAAAAAAAGACGCGGATTCTTTAGCTAAAAAAAATAATTTAAGGGCTAAATTAATTCAATTTAGCCCTTAAAAAATCATAAAAAAATGCCAATAATAAAACCCAGACACAAACATTACAAACTCCAAAACTTCCTTACTTTATTTCTAATACTAATTTTAATTTTTACAGGTTTATTTTGGTTTATTCAAAAAACTCAAACATTTAATTATTCAGAATTTTTAAATGGATTAATTATCGGTGTAATCGCTCAAGGCATTGATGGCGCTATCGGCATGGCCTATGGTCTAACCGCAACCACATTTTTATTATCCCAAGGAATTTCTCCAGCAATCGCTTCAAGCTCAATTCATATAGCAGAAATATTTACCACGGGCGCTTCAGGCTTAAGCCATTGGCGCCTTAACAATATTGATAAAAAATTATTTCTAAGTTTGGTTTTTCCCGGAATTATTGGTGGACTAATCGGCGTTCTTATTTTAACCAATATCGATGGCAAGCTTTTAAAACCGTGGATTTCATTATATTTGGTAATAATGGGAATTTATATAATTTTAAAAGCTTTCAAGAAAAAAATTTTTACTGGCAAAATTAGTGCTAAAAAAATTACCCCGCTAGCTTTTGTCGGGGGAATGGTTGATGCAGTAGGCGGGGGAGGCTGGGGACCAGTCGTTACCACCACTCTTTTATCGAGCGGTCATGAACCTAAAACCACCATTGGCTCGGTAAATTCCGCCGAATTTTTTATCACAACCGCCACGGGAGTATCATTTGCAATTTTTATCGGCATCAGCAATCCCGAAATTATTTTCGGACTAATTTTGGGAGGAGTTTTAATTGCACCCCTCTCCGCCAAAATTACTACCAAATTACCAACAAAATTATTGATGTTCATCGTTGGCACCTTAATTACATCCCTAAGTTTAATCACCGTTATAAAATTTTTCTTTTAGGTTTTTTATCGGATATAATTAAAAAAATGTGATGCTATTTTTGCCTCTCGAGACTTATTTTACGCTGTTCCATAAATATATGTTAAAAAATGGAAAATTAAGAGGTAAAAATCGTTTAATTTTTAACTTGGTAATTTAATTTTTCACCACTGATATTAAAAAAGAAATTTATGAATGAAAAAGAATTATTATTAGATGAGCTTTTAAAAAAAGATGAATCGGATTCATATATAGAATTTAAAGCCGATCTCGAACCTTGTCTCGTTGGCGAATATATTTCAGCTTTATCAAACTCTGCTTGTCTAAAGCATACAGATTTTGGATATTTAGTTTTGGGAATAGAAGATAAAACTAAGAAAATTGTCGGAACCAAATTTAACATAAAAACCGCTAAAGTAAAATCAGAAAATAATAAGGAGAGCTTAGAGTTGCATTTAAATAGATATATTTCTCCTAAAATAAATTATGAATTTTATGAGTTAGAAATTGATAATAAAAAAGTTGTTATTTTAGAGATCGCTTCCGCAGATGGTGAGCCAACATTTTATAAGGGAAAAGGTTATTGCAGAATTAATGAATCAAAAACATCTTTAGGTAACCTTCCTCAAAAATTAATTAAAAAAATTTATAATTCTAATACAGATTGGTCATATGAATTAGCAGAAAAGAATAATAAAAAATATAGCTTTGATGATCTTGACGAAGATGCGGTGGATAAGGCTTGTAAAATAATAATTACAAACAATCCGCATTTAGAAAAATTTAAAAATTCCCCCAAGACACTTTTAACAAAAGCAAAAATTTTAAATGAAGATGGTGAAGTTGTAAATGCTACGATGTTATTGCTTGGTAAAAGCGAATTTTTTAGCGATTTCGGCGAAATTAAAATTAAATTTATCGGCTGGAAGGTTGGTATTGGCGAGTTAGGCGGAGCAGAGACTTTCAAAATTCCGTTTTTACTCGAAGTCGAAAGAGTTTATCTAAAAATTAGAACCGATATAATCAAAACTTTTCCCGACGGATCTCTTTTTCCAGATCATGATGTTATTGATAAATATGATAAAGAGGCTTGTCTTGAGGCAATCAATAATTGTATTGCTCACAATGATTATTTTGAATCTAAAATTATTGCAATTCATCAATATCAAGATGAAAAAATGGAAAGAATTGATGTTAAGGTTGATTTTATTGATTTTGAAAGTAATGGAAATTTCTATGATGGCAAACCGCAAGATTATTTTGATGGTAAAAAAACTCCAAAAAGATATCGTAATAAGTTCTTAGCCGAAGCCATGAAAACTCTAAGAATGGGTGTCGATGTTTCGGGTAGAGGGATTAATTTTATTTATCAAAAACAATTAGATAAATATTTTCCTGCTCCAGATTTTATATCACATTGTGATGATTTTTATAATGAAACTTTTAAAATAAGAATTTATGGCAAAGTAATTGATCAAAAATTTTCTGAAATTTTGATAAATCATCCAGATTTTAATATTCTTAAAATAGTTCTTTTAGATAAGATTCAGAAGGGTTTTGGAGAAGAAGTTGATATCAATGATGCAAATAAACTCAAAGAAGAAAAATTAATTGAGGGAAGAAGGCCACAATATATTTTATCAAGTAAGGTTGCGGAATTATTGGGTAAAGAAGCTGAGTATACAAAGAAAAAAGGTTTTTCGGATGATAAAATTAGTAATTTTATTATTGAACACTTAGAAAATTTTAGCAATGGCCAAACAAGAAAACAAATTAATGAATATGTTTGGGATTATTTATCAGAAATTTTAAGTAAAGAACAAAAGATTAGAAAGATTAATTATATTTTGTACAAATTACAAAAAAAAAGTGTTATAAAAAATTTTGGAACCGACAAAGTTCCATTGTGGAAGTTGTTGAAAAATAAAATAAATTAGTAGTAAATTAGTAGTAAATTAGTAGTAAATTAGTAGTAAAACCCCTTTCAACCCTTGAAAATACTGAATCCATAAAAATTCCGATTTTTTTCAATAAAATAATTTTTAAAAAGATTTTTATTGAGTAAAGAATAGCCTTCGAAGCCTTGAGAATAAAGGCTTCTTAAAAAGTACGAAGAAATTTTTAAAAAGATTTATTTTATAAAATTAAAATCACCAACCCAATATTAACAAGCTTCTAGAGGCTCTTGTTAAAAAAATGTTAAATTTTTAGAAATTTTACTCTTATTTTTACAATATTTTTTTCTTAAAATTTTACTAATTTTTAGATTTAAAACGTGATATTTAAAAAATAAATTAAGAAAATTTATCCGGAAATTTGAAAATTATAATAGAATTTCCAATAAAAAAATATCACTCGAAGGTTATTTGCGTTAAAAAAATAGCCTAAACGGCTATTTTTAGCAAATAACGGGATCATGAGCGAAGCGAAGCAATCCCAGTCGCGAATCTTTTTTGAAAAAAAAGATGAAGCGTTTATCAACAAGGAAAATCTAAAACCCAAATATTTATCGCGGATGTCGCGATTCATTCGCGACGAAGCGATTCAACTAAAAAGCTAAATTTGCGTAAGCAAATTTAATGCGTAGGTTATTTGTGTTAAAAAAATAGCCTAAACGGCTATTTTTAGCAAATAACGGGACAAGGAGCGAAGGCGACGCGGTCCCAGTCGCGAGTCGTCTTCGAAATCAAAATGAAATTTTGATTGAGAAAAGCGACGAAGCGTTATAATAAATTTCATGATAGAATCAAAATATAGCATCTTCGATTTGCAATTGCAACTTCTCAACGCCCATCCAACTATTGATATCAATGGTTCCGATTAGATTTATTGGTTGCGAAGTTTTGCAATCAATTAAAGCTTGCGCGAGATTCGACATATTGGCGCGAAATAAAATCGCCTGAATTTGATTGTTAAATCCAACCAGCGATTTGGCGCTAAAAATACAACTTAAATGTTCTTGTTTTTTGCCAACAAAATTGGTGCGAATTTTGTAAACATTACGCAATAGAAATTTTGGACGAACATTCGCTGTTCCAAATGGTTCTAAGTTTGAAAGCTCTTTAATTAAATCGAGATTGAGTTGTTCTAAATCGAGTTCTAAATCAAATTCATAAAGATTTTCTTGTAAAATTTTAGTAATTTTATTTTGTAAATTATTACAAAAAAATTGATGTAAATCTTTGATTCTATTAATCTCGACGGCAAAACCTCCTGCCATCGCATGCCCTCCACCTTCGATTAACAAGCCTTCAAGTCGAGCTTTCAAAATTTCTCCACCAAAATCGATGCCGTTAATTGAACGGCACGAAGCTTTGGCTCGCGATTTTTTTTCATCAATCGTTAAAACCGCGACGGGTTTGCCATAAAGCTCCTTGAGTCGCGACGCTACAATCCCAATGACTCCTTGATGCCAGTTATTAGCGACGGCAAAAATCACCGCATCATTTTTGTTAAAACCATTTTTGTTATTTTCTAAATTTTCAATCGCTTCGCTTAAAACTTGCGCTTCGATGTCTTTACGTTCCTGATTTAGAACCTCAAGCTTTTGCGCGATTTCAAAAATTTGCTCTTCATCTTCGCTTGATAAAATTGTTGCTCCTAAATTTGAAGTTCCAACCCTTCCGCCCGCATTAATTCTAGGCCCAATCACAAATCCTAAACTATAAGAATTTGGCTTGACATCAAGCCCCGCTATGTCGCAAATTATGCGCAATCCTAGATTTTTTCTTTGTTGTAAAATTTTTAATCCTGAAGCCACGAAGGCACGATTTAAGCCAAGCAAAGGCATAACATCACAAACCGTTCCAAGCGCGACTAAATCGAGTAAAAGAAATAAATTTGGCTCCGAATTTTTGGCAAAAAAATTATTTTCTCGCAAAGTTTTATTGATGGCGACGATGAACAAAAAAACCACGCCCGCGGCGCATAAATTTTTATGAGAAAATTCTTCATTGATGAGGTTGGGATTGATAATGGCGATGGCTTCGGGCTTATCAATTACACCCAAATGATGATCGATAACAATTATTTCCAAACCAGCTTTTTTGGCAGTTTGCAACGGCTCAAAAGCCACCGTTCCGCAATCAACCATAATCACCAAATCAGTGCCGTTTTTTTTAAGATTCAACAAGGCTTCGGAGTTTGGGCCGTAACCTTCCAAAATACGATCGGGAATGTAAATTCCAACTTCAATTCCGAGGTCACGGAAATAACGTTTTAAAATCGCGCTCGAAGTTGCTCCATCAACATCATAATCACCAAAAATCGTAATTTTTTTATTGGAATTAATAGCGTTCATCACATGTTCGACGGCGATTTTCATATCACCGAGCTCAAACGGATTGGGTAAAATATTTTTAATTTTTGGATCTAAAAAATCGGCGATTTCATTGAGTGGAATTTTGCGAATATTCAATAATTTTGCCAGAATTTCCGAAATGGAATATTTTTGCATAATCGCCAAAACCATACGTTCATCGCAGGTTTTGGCTTGCCAATTTTTGTCTAAAATTGAGGTTTTTTGTGGGTTTGACATTTTGGTTTCGCAATTAAATTAAGCATCTTGTAAGAAGCTTTTTAATAATTTAGCACGTTTCGGATGTTGCAATTTTTTCAAAGCTTTGGCTTCGATTTGACGAATACGTTCGCGCGTAACCGAGAATTGTTTGCCAACTTCTTCCAAAGTATGATCGGTCACCATGCCAATGCCAAAGCGCATCCGCAACACTCTTTCTTCACGCGAAGTAAGTGATGAAAGAATTTGCGCGGTGAGTTCTTTAAGCTTAGAATGCGAAGCCGCATCGAAAGGCAAAACTGCCGTTTTATCTTCAATAAAATCACCAAGCACACTTTCTTCATCATCTCCCGAAATAGGCGATTCAAGACTTACCGGATCTTTTGAAGTTCTTAAAACTTTACGAACTTTTTCAACCGGCATTAATAAACGATCGGCAATCTCTTGAGCGTCTGGCGTTCTTCCGAGTTCTTGCGTTAATTGACGTGAAGTTTTGACAATTTTATTGATAGTTTCAACCATGTGAATTGGAATACGAATCGTGCGCGATTGATCGGCAATGGCGCGAGTAATCGCTTGGCGAATCCACCAAGTGGCGTAAGTTGAAAATTTATAACCACGACGATATTCAAATTTATCAACGGCGCGCATTAAGCCGATATTGCCCTCTTGAATTAAATCCAAAAATTGCAAACCACGATTAGTATATTTTTTAGCGATTGAAACCACCAAACGCAAATTAGCTTCGATCATTTCTTTTTTTGCCTTTAATTCTTCCTCTTGGCTGTAGCGCAAATTGCTAATCATCTTCTTAAAATCAACGATTGAAATGCTCATGATTTTTGTAAATTTAGCAATTTTTTCGAGTGAAGTTAAAATTTGTTTTTCACCTTCTTGCGTAAATCTTTGCCATTTTTTATCTTTTAATTCTTTGACTTTTTTAAACCATTTTTCACCATCTTCGATGCCAACATAATTTTTTAAAAAATCGATTTTATCAATTCCAAATGTTTGTGAATATTTGAGTAATTCGATTTCGATGGTCAAAAGTTTTTGTTGTGCTTCGTAAAGTTGATCGACCAAAGCCTTAATTAATCCATCATTAAAACTTACTTCGCTTGAAAGTTTTTCAAATTCTAATTTAAATTTATTAACATCTTTGTCATTTTTTATTTGTTCGAGAGTTTTATCTTCAGATTTATCAATAATTTTTTGGCAAATTGTGGCAATTTTTTGGAAAAGTTCGAGCATTTTTGGCATCAAAATTCTCTCCATTGAAACAAATGAAACCGCGCTTTCATCGATCTCTTCAAGCTCTTCATCTTCAAATAAAGAATCTTCGTTAATCTCCGCCGAATCAACCTGCTCTTCAATTATAGCCACCACATCTTCAACATTACTATCCGCCATCGGCGTTTGTTGGTCACTATTTTTTATCATTTCTTCGAGTTCAGAATTATATGTTTCATCAATTCTGATAATGTCGCGAAGCAAAATAGTACCGCTCGATAAACCATTATACCACTCGATAAAGTGGCGCATAATCAATGGACTTTGATAAAGAAAATTTACTGTTTTACTGCGCCCTTCTTCAATTCTCATCGCAATAGAAACTTCATCATCACGAGTTAATAACTTAACGGTGCTCATCGATTTAAGATAAGTTTTTACCGAATCTTCACTTCTTTTTTGACTTTTTTCATCATCTTTTGTCGCCAAACCTTCTTCGATTAAACGCTCAAGATCTTCTTCTTTTTCAACAATTTGAATTTTAAATTCACTAAGAATATCAACGATTCTATCAAGTTTTTTGCCATCAAGTTCAGTTTCAATATTTTCATTAATTTGATCATGAGTTAAAAAGCCCTGAGTTTTACCAATCGCAATAAGTTTTTTTAATTTATTAGCAATTTCACTCGAAATTCTTTTGGTTTCATCATCGCCTTTATTGATTGCACTGCGAACATCTTGAATTAATTGAAATTTTTCGGCCAAACGCGAAGTTTTGTCACCCAAAACTGTTGATGGTTTTGCGGATTTTACTTTAACAATTTTCTCCTTAATAACCTTCTCTTTCTTGACTTTCTTTAATTTTTTTTCAATCGGTTTTTTTTCTTTTTTTAAAACTTTTTCGACTTTTATTTTTACTTCTTTAACATTTTTTTTAACTGCTTTTTTGACATTTTTCACTAAATTTTTTGCGGATTTTTTGGTAGTATCAGCTTTTTTTAAATTTAGTTTTACCGGCTTGATAATCTTCGACTTAACCGCATTTTTAACATTAATTTTTTTAGCAATTTTAGCGACTTTTTTCTCAATTTTTTTTGGCGCCGATTTAATATTTTTTGTAGTTTTTTTAACATTTTTAGCAATCGCCCCCAATTTTTTCTCAACTTTTTTTAACGGAGCTTTAACTTTGCTTTTCAATGGTTGAACAGCTTTTTTAGTAACTTTTGCTACTGTTTTTTTAATATTTTTTACCACTTTGAGATTTTTGACATTGATTTGGGGTTTCTTAGCAACATTTTTGGAGCCATTTTTTTCGATTTTTTTTGCCACAATTTTCTTTGTTAATTTTTTCTTAACTGCCATAAATTGATTTTATAAAATTTATAATATTTCTTTTTCAAGCTCTCTAATTTGAGATTGAAGCGATTCTTTGTAATCAAAAATTTCTTTTTGATTTGGAGCCTTGTTTTGATGAGTTTGAACTTCATCAATTGCGTTTAAATTTTCTAAATATTGCCTCTCAACTTTCGCAAATAAATCTTTTAAAAGCAAAAGACGATATTTTTGTTTTATATTTTCACCATTAAATATTTTTTCACGCAATAAAAAAATATTTTTAATCTCTTTATTATAAAGCTTGAAATCCGATTTTTCAAGCTCTTCGACGATATTTTGACAATTTTCATCAATTAAATTTACAATAAATTCTTTAAGGTCGCTCATTTTTTCATCTTCAAACTGCATTTCCCTAAGGTCGAAGTCATTATCGCGATAATCAGTTAATTCAGGATATTTTATTAAAAAAGCTATAATTGACAAAGCATTTTGATCAAAATTATGACGATTTTTATTCGGCAAAATTGAGGTTTTAACAATATTTTTTTTAAAATTATTTTGCGGACGCCCAATTGAAAATAAAGCATCTTTGGCGAATAAATTAAAATATTTTTTGGAAGCTGGATCGGTGATTAAATTAATTTTAGCATTAAGCTCCAATTCAAGTCGCGCCTTATTTTCGGGCGCTAATTTTTCAATATTTTTTAAACCCAAATCGGCGATGGCAAAATCAAACATCGCTTTAGAAAGCGGCACCGCTTCGTCGAGGGTTTTTTTAAATTCACGAGCGCCATAATTTTTTAAAAAATCATCGGGATCCATTTGATTTGGCAAAAAATTAAATGCCAAAGTTTTTTTCGAATTTATCAAAGGTAATGAAATTTCTAAAACTCTTTTTGCGGCCTTGACTCCTGCATTATCGCCATCCAAGCACATTATAATTTTATCGGTAATTTGAAAAAGTTGTTTTAAATGCTCTTCGCCAATTGCGGTGCCAAGCCCCGCCACCACATTTTCAAAACCATTATTTGCCAAGGAAATTGCGTCAACATAACCCTCGACCATAATGGCGCAACCATTGTCAAATATGGCTTTGCGCGCATTTGAATAATTGTAAAGAGTTTGATTTTTTTTGAAAATTTCGGTTTCCGCCGAGTTTAAATATTTTGGCAAATCGTCGCCCAAAGTGCGCCCGCCAAAAGCGATGAGCCGATTTTTACGATCGCTAATGGCGAAGGTAATACGATTGCGTAATTTGTCATAAAATTTACCTTTGTCATTTTTACCAATTACCCCGCAACCCTCGATTTCAGAATCGCTAAAGCCTAAATTTTTTAAATGATTTAACAATCCTTCGTAAGAATTTAGCGCGTAACCAATGTGAAATTTTTTGGCGATTGTCGAATTAAATCCACGTTTTTTCAAATAATTTCGCGCCTCAAAAGCACTTTCTTGATATAAATTTTTTTCAAAAAACTGATTTATTTTTTCAATAATTTCAAAATCTCGCGCCACATAATTTTGTTGAATTTGTGACGAAGAAACTACTGGCACTTGGATTCCAAAATCATCGGCGAGTTTAAAAATCGCCTCTTTAAATTCGAGCCTTTCATTTTCCATAGTAAAAGTTATCACATCTCCATGAGCCTGACAACCGAAACAATGATAAAAACCTTTTTGATCATTGACCGAAAAGGATGGAGTTTTTTCATTGTGAAATGGACATAATCCAAGAAAACTTTTGCCTTGTTTTTTCAGGCGAACTTTTTTGCCGATTACTTCGGAAATAAGGATCGAGGAGCGCAATTTTTCTGGAAAATCTTTGGAAAAATTCATGCTAATATTTTAATTTTGAAGTGCTGAAATTATTATAAAATGTGCCACATAAAGTCTAACAAAGTCATACAAATACCAAATGTCATTGGTATTAAAAGATTGTCATCAACAATAAAAAAACTTGGATAAGCTTCGGTAAAAGTTATGAACATGGCGATAAAAATTGCGAAAAAATAAAAAAATGGGCGACATTCAAAATAAAGCCCCGAGACCATTATCACGACAATCGAAGTTATAAAAAATGCCAAAGAACCGGCGCGCGATTTTTCGTAAAATGGACGAGATTTTATCGACTTTCCAACAATCGCCGCCATGGCGTCGGCAAAAATTAAAATGCAAAAACCCGTCACCGCGATTACTTTATCAAACATTAAGAAATTCAATGATGCGCCACCAAAAACCCAGCTCATGCCCGAAAGTTTTTTTTGATTAATTTCTTTGTCGCGCATTATTAGTTTAAAAAATTTGGAAGCGACGTAATTTAATTTATCAAATTTGCAACGATAATAATCGATTATGATTATGATTATGGCGATTGGAATAAAGATTGTTAGAAATTCGCTTTTTCCAAGTTTAATGAAAAAAAATGGAATTAAAAACAAAAATAGGTGAAATATTTTTCTGTAAAGTTCTTGCTTGATTGGCATTATTTAATTAGATTTCTTGTTGTTTTCTTGATAAATAACCACTTCGTCTTTTCCGATATATCCTAATATTTTTCTAGATTGCTCGTCGACCAAATCAAGATCGAGAGATTCATAATTCATTCCTTTTATCAATTCTTTTTTAAGGCGAATTTTATCTTGTAATTCAAATTTTTGTAAATCTATTTGTGCAACTTGTTTTTTTAATAAATAGAATTCGATCAAACCTTTGTCACCAAATATCGAGACAAACATAAAATAAAAAATCATCGCGACAGCAACGCAATATGAAACAAAGGTCGCTTTATTAATACGATTTCTTTTGACAAAATTATATAATGTATTTTTAGCAATAATCATTAATTTAAAAAATTTATTTCGATTACCGCCTCATTATCTAAAAATTAAATTAAAATACAATTTAATTTTTGGAATTATGCTTTATTACAAAGTTCTTTAGCAACTTTTATAATGTCTTTGGCTTTTGGCAAGGCAAGTCTTTCTAGGTTTTCCGCATAAGGCAATGGCGCATCAACCGAAGCTAATTTTTTAATCGGAGCATCGAGATAATCGAAAGCTTCATCAATTAAAATTGAAGCGATTTCACTGCCGATTGAAGCAAAAGGAAAACCCTCTTCAACAGTTATGCATCGTGAAGTTTTTTTCACCGATTCAACAATTGTTTCGCGATCAAGCGGGCGAATGGTTCTTAGGTCAATAACTTCGGCGGAAATGCCAATTTTTTCAAGCTCTTCGGCGGCTTCAAGTGCATATTTAACCACCAAAGAAAAAGCAATTATGGTTACGTCCGTTCCTTCTCGAAGAATTTTAGCTTTACCAATTTCAACAATGTGATCATCATCATATTCTTCTTCAAAACTAAAGCCGTAAGTGATTTCATTTTCAAGAAAAATTACTGGATTTGGATCGCGAATTGCTGATTTTAATAAACCTTTTGCATCCGAGGCGCTGTAAGGCGCAACAACTTTTAATCCCGGAATTGCTCCATACCAAGCGGCATAACATTGCGAATGTTGCGCTCCAACTCGAGATGCCGCTCCATTTGGTCCGCGAAATACAATTGGGCAACGAACTTGTCCGCCTGACATGTAATTAGTTTTGGCGGCCGAATTAATAATTTGATCAATCGCTTGCATGGCAAAATTGAAAGTCATAAATTCAACAATTGGTCTTAATCCAGCAAAGGCGGAGCCAACGGCAAGACCAGCAAATCCATGTTCGGTAATTGGAGTATCGATCACTCTTTTAGCGCCAAATTCTGCGAGCAATCCTTGAGTGACTTTATAGGCACCATTATATTCAGCGACTTCTTCACCCATCACATAAATTTCGGGATGTTTGCGCATTTCTTCTGCCATCGCTTCACGAAGTGCTTCACGAACTGTAAGTTTTCTAAGAGTCATAAATTAGTTATAAATCTCGGTTAAAAGCTCTGATTCATCAGGCTCGGGGCTATTTTTTGCAAATTCAACTATTTCATTGATTTCATTTTTTATTTCATCATCGATTTTTTTGATTTCACTTTCATTCACAATTTTATTTTCAAAAATGGCGAGCCTTAGTGAGTCAATTGGATCTTGATCTTTTTTACAATTAACTTCTTCCTTAGATCGATAAGTCGCCGGATCAGACATTGAATGACCACGATAACGATAAGTATCCATTTCAAGAATCATCGGACCGTTTCCGCCCCTTACATAATCAACACATTTTTGACCATCACGAATCACTTCAAAAATATCCATTCCATTAATTTTAACCCCCGGAATATTGAAACCAATTCCACGTTTGTGTAGCTCATCAACCGAAGAGGCTCTAGCTATTGAAGTGCCCATGGCATAATGATTATTTTCGATAATAAATAAAACTGGTAAATTCCATATTTTTGCCATATTGAAGGCTTCGTAAACTTGACCTTGATGCGCCGCGCCGTCACCAAAATAACAATAAGTTACGTTATTATTGCCTTTATATTTATCGGCAAAAGCAAGCCCAGCACCGATTGGAACCGAAGCTCCAACAATTCCATGACCACCATAAAAATGTTTTTCCAAATCAAATAAATGCATCGATCCGCCTTTGCCTTTCGAACATCCGTCTTTTCTTCCCAGCAATTCCGCCATGATTTTTTTTGGATCCGATCCAACGGCAATCATATGTCCGTGATCGCGATAAGTTGTAATTACTTTATCTCCCTCTTGCATGGTATGATGCATTCCCGAAGCAATCGCCTCTTGACCAATATAAAGATGACAAAAACCCGCAATTAATCCCATGCCATAAAGTTGCCCCGCCTTTTCTTCAAAGCGTCGAATCAACAACATTTCACGATAAAAGCCGAGCAATTCTTCTTTTTTAAAATCTTTGATCGAGTTATTTTTTGAATTATTTTTATTAATCATTTTAAAAAGTTGTTATGATTTTTGTATTTTAAAAATATGATTATTATTTAAGTTTTATAATTCTAATTGAAATTAAATTAAAATTAAAAGTAAAATTTTATAAAATAAGATTTCTCGAATTTTATATTGAATTTATTGCCATTATTGTAAAGCTGGATAATCTTTTTTAATCATCGAAATTATAAAATCTTTGACAAATTTAAAAAGCTCGGGAAGTATTATATAAGAAGCGTAAATCATCACTAATAACAAAAAAATTATGCCTCCATAATGGACCATTTTGTAAAAAAAAGCATCTGCTTTGCCTTTTGCCGAATCATACTTGACAGTTTTTTCTACTTTCATTTGTAATTATATTTATATCAAAAATAAATTTGCCATTTTCACAATTTAAATAATAATTTATCAAATCTGATTTTATATTGTTTTCAATTTGCAAAATAATAT
>JBIIBR010000130.1:0-4204 GCA_044239285.1 Rickettsiales bacterium
CGTTGTAAGTTTTTTAACCCCTCACGGCTCCCGATGTGCAACGCAGTTGCAATCGTTCGCCCCTCTTCGCTAAAAATTGCCGTTCAGGCTATTTTTTAACGCGAAGAGCCCCCAAGGGGAGAGCTATAGCCCGTAAGCGTTGCGAGTATTTTCGTAGCGTAGGTTGTAAGCTTCCAAGGGGGGAGCTAAAGACCGTAAGCGTTAAAACTCTTAACTCTACAACTTATCATAAGAAATTTTTTCAATTTTAGCACCGCCGTGAGTAACCGCACCATAACGCGGGGAGCCTACTGTTTGAGTGTATTTCCACAATGCTCCCGCAGTGTAATCATTAATTCTTGGTTGCCATAATTTACGACGATTATTGATTTCTTCATCGGAAATTAAGACATCGATCGAACCATTTTGAGCATCGATTTTAATTTTATCGCCATTTTTTAATAGCGCGATGACTCCGCCCACTGAGGCTTCTGGACTAACATGTCCAACGCAAAATCCTCTTGTTCCACCCGAAAATCTACCATCGGTGATGAGTGCAACTTTGTTGCCCATGCCCTGCCCGTAAATCGCCGCCGTAGTCGCCAACATTTCACGCATTCCCGGACCGCCTTTAGGTCCTTCATAACGAATTACCAAAACATCGCCCTCATGATATTCCTTACGCTCAACTGCTTGGAAACACTCTTCTTCCGAATCAAAACAACGCGCATTGCCGATAAAAACTAGATCATCATCTTGCATTCCCGCCACTTTGACCACGGCGCCATCGCTAGCTAAATTGCCTTTTAGCACTACAACCCCGCCCGTCGGCGACAATGGCTTGCTCGGCAAATAAACCACATCTTGTTCGGTGTTAAATTTTATATCGCGTAAATTTTCCGCCATTGTTTTACCAGTGACGGTTAAGCAATCGCCGTGAATAAAGCCGGCATCGAGTAAAATTTTTAAAATCATTTGCACTCCGCCCGCTTCATATAAATCTTTGGCGACATATTTTCCACCTGGTTTCATGTCGGCGATGTAAGGAGTTTTTTTGAAAATTTTAGCAATTTCAAAAATATCAAAATCGATTCCGCATTCATTAGCGATTGCCGGCAAATGCAAGACAGCATTGGTTGAACCACCTGTCGCCGCCACAATTGTTGCCGCATTTTCTAAAGCTTTGCGCGTCACGATATCACGTGATTTAATGCCAAGTTCAATTAAATTCATCACCGCTCTTCCCGAATGATAAGAATATTCGTCCCTTGATTCATAAGGTGCCGGAGCCCCTGATGATCCCGGTAAAGCTAAACCGATTGCTTCAGAAACGCATGCCATGGTGTTGGCGGTGAACTGCCCGCCACATGCTCCAGCTGTGGGGCAAGCCACTTTAGTTAAATGAGCTAAATCTTCTTCCGACATTTTTCCAGCATCTCTTTGACCTACAGCCTCAAAGACATCAACGATAGTAACATCTTTGCCTTTAAATTTTCCCGGTAAGATCGAACCGCCATACATAAAGACCGAAGGAATGTTGAGACGGCACATCGCCATCATCATTCCCGGTAAAGATTTATCGCATCCAGCCAATCCGACCAAGGCGTCGTAGCAATGTCCACGCACCGTTAATTCGATTGAATCGGCGATAACTTCGCGCGAAACTAAAGATGATTTCATGCCTTGATGGCCATTGGCAATACCATCGGTAACCGTTATGGTTGTAAACTCGCGAGGTGTGCCACCAAAATCTTTTACACCTTTTTTTGCGGGTTGAGCTTGACGCGAAAGGGCGATATTACAAGGTGCCGCCTCGTTCCACGCACTTACAACGCCCACAAAAGGTTTTTGAATATCGTCTTCACTTAAACCGTCGGGATATAAATCGGTTTTAATATTATAAAGCATAGTTTTGCGCCCTTCACAGCCGTGAGAGCTTGTTACATAACGTGATGGCAAAGTTGATTTATCAAATTTTTTTGTCATATTTAATTAAAATTCTTTGGTTTTAAAACTAAAATGTTGTAAAAATCTTACATCATTTTCAAAAAACATTCTAAGGTCTGTTATGCCATATTTAAGCATGGCGAGACGCTCTATTCCAATGCCAAAAGCAAAGCCTTGAAACTCATCGGGATTGATTTGACAATTTTGTAAAACATTGCGATTAATCATGCCACAACCTAAAATTTCCATAAATTTGTCGCCCTTCCCAATTTTAATTTTGCCATTTTCAATTGAATAATTAATATCGACTTCAGCCGATGGCTCTGTAAATGGGAAGAAACTTGGGCGAAAACGTAATTCTAAATTTTTTACTTCAAAAAATTCTTCTAAAAAATTTTCTAAGGTTGCTTTTAAATGCCCCATATTAACTTTTTTATCAACGACGAAGCCTTCAAATTGATGGAACATCGGCGTATGAGTTTGATCAGAATCACGACGAAAAACTCGTCCCAAAGCACAAACTTTTAATGGTGGCTTAGTGGCGAGCATCTTACGTATTTGCGTGTTGGAAGTGTGTGTTCGCAATAATAATTCCGAATCTTGCAAATAAAAAGTATCTTGCATTTGACGCGCCGGATGGTCTTTTGGCATATTTAACGCCGTGAAATTATGAAAATCATCTTCGATTTCGGGACCGCGCGCAAACTCAAAACCGAGATTGGAAAAAATTTTTTCAATCTCGAACATCACTTTATTAATTGGATGAATTGATCCTTGATTTTCTAGGCGAACCGGCGCCGAAATATCAATTTTTTCACCACTTAATTTTTGATTTAATTCTAAATTTTCAAAATAATTTTTTTTATCCTCAATTTTTTGTGAAATAAAATTGCGGGTGTCATTAATTTTAGCGCCGAAAGCCTTTTTTTCTTCCGCCGTTAAATTTTTTAATTGACCAAATAAATCATTCAATGCCGATTTTTTGCCGAGAAAATTAATCCGCAAATCATCGATTTGCGATTTATTTTCAACATTTTCAAATTGCGAATTGAAATCAGATAAAATATTTTCTAAACTCATATATAAGGGATTATTTTTATTTTCGTAAATCAAACACTAAAATTATTTTTATGTCAACAAATTGGTTTGGAGCTTGCACTTTGCTCAAAAAAGAAGTTTATCGTTTTTTAAAAGTTTATCACCAAACTTTATTTTCTCCAGTCGTTAACATTATTTTATTCTTGGCGGTTTTTAATTTATCAGTGGGATCTCATATTGAAACCATTGAGGGCGTTGACTTTGCGATTTTTATGTCGGCGGGCTTAATTATGATGGCATCGATTCAAAATGCTTTCGCCAACTCATCTTCATCTTTTGTGATGGGCAAAGTTATGGGGCATATTGTTGATTATTTAATTCCACCACTCGGGGCATTTGAACTACTTTTTGCCTTTACTTTAGGCGCTATTATTCGTGGAATTTGCGTTGGAATTGTGGCTTATTTAACGATTTTAATTTTTGTACCGCTTGGTTTTTATAATTTTTTTATCGCCTTTTTTTATTTATTTTTAGGCTGTATGTTGCTAGGGCTTCTAGGTGTTTTATGCGGTGTTCTTTCTGATACTTTTGATCAAATGTCGGCGATGACGAGTTATGTTATCACTCCCCTCACCTTTCTTTCGGGCACTTTTTATTCGACCAACGCCTTGCCTGAATTTTGGAAAACAGTTTCGCATTTTAATCCGTTTTTTTATATGATTGATGGCTTTAGATACGGCATCACGGGGCATAATGACGGCAATTTAATAATTGGCACAATTTATATTTTAACCATCAATTTAATTCTCGGAATTATTATTTACCGCATGCTTAAAATTGGCTATCGCATTAAACATTAAACACTTATAATAAAATTATTTTTTTTAATTTTTAAAAAAAATCTTGTAAAATAATTTTTTAATAAAATAATTGTTTTTAGATTTTTTTCTTAATTTTTAATAAATTAATTTTCATCAATAAATAAAACCTAAGCACCATGAGTATAAAATCTAAAATCCTGCAAAATCAACCAACTTCAAAAAAAGAAGTCATCGACTGGCTCCAGCTCTGTCGAAGCGACAATGTTGGCCCAATTACTTTTTTCAAAATTCTCGAACATTTCGGATCGGTTGAAACTGCCTTATTAAATTTCGATGAATTTTTAAAATTATCACCAAATCCAAATAAAATAAAATTATGTGATCGCTCAGTGGCAGAAGAGGAATTTGAAAAAGCCGAA
>JBIIBR010000005.1:0-16229 GCA_044239285.1 Rickettsiales bacterium
TTAAAAAACTTACAATCTTAAGTTGCGAAACATTAAAAACTCTTACTTTTTTAGAGGGTGCAAATATTGATTTTTTCAATATAAACCACTGCAAAAAATTAGAAACAATTAATATTGGGAAAAATATAAAAATTAACAAATCAGATTTAACAAGTTCGGAAGAATTAAAAAAAATGTTAAAAGGAATTATTCCTCGATCAACAATAATTACAATGGCCACAGAAGATCCGAGTCCATCTTTGCAACATGCAAAAACTGCTAAACCCGAACAAAGTCGTTGAATAAATTTATAAATATAAAATCAAAACCAAGCTCAAAATAAGGTCTCATATTAACAAGGCTAACACTTACTCTTGCTTGCGTTAGCATGACATATTTTTGAAGATTTTTATTCAAAAAGATGAAACTTAATTTACAAATCTCAAATCCTACTTTTTTTATTAGAAATAACATAGCCAACTAATTCCCCTTGTCTTTTGATTTCTGTTCACTATTCTAAAATATTATTTCTCAATGAAAATTAACAATTACAAATCTAAAAAAATTTATTATGGCAAGAGGTGGTTATCGAAAAAATGCAGGCAGGCCAAAGGGCAATGGCAAATATCAAGAGCCAACGAAACCCGTCAGAATTCCACTTAGTTTGGTCGGAAAAATCAGTGATTACATTGAAAATAAAGGCTTCAATTTACCACTTTATAATTCGACGGTAAGAGCAGGATTCCCCTCGCCCGCCGATGATTATATCGTCGAAAATATCGATTTGAATAAATATTTAATCAAACATCCCACCGCCACTTTTTTAGTCAAAGTCGCCGGCGATTCGATGATTGACGCCGGCATTAATCCCGATGATATTTTGGTGGTCGATCGCAGTTTGGAAGTAAAAAATGGCGATATTATAATCGTTGCCATCAATGGCGAGTTGACGGTAAAAAAATTATCCAAAACCACTAAAGGCGTTTTTTTAATGCCCGCCAACAAAAAATATCAGCCAATTCCGCTTCAAGATTTTAACGATAATGTCATTTGGGGAGTAGTCACCAACGTGATTCACAAATTATGAAAAATCACTCTTATCAAAATTTAAATCAACATCGTAAATCAATTTTCGCTTTGGTTGATTGCAATAATTTTTACGCATCTTGCGAACGGGTTTTTCGTCCAAATTTACAACAAAAACCCATCGTGGTTTTATCAAATAATGATGGCTGTATCATTGCCCGCTCCAATGAAGCCAAGGCTTTGGGCATTGAAATGGGGGCGCCATTTTATAAATTTCGCCAACTTATTGAAAAAAATAAAGTTGCGGTTTTTTCTTCTAATTATACTTTTTACGGCGACATGTCGAATCGCGTGATGAAATCATTGCAAATGATGGTGCCCGATCTCGAAATTTATTCGATCGACGAGGCGTTTTTGCGTCTCGATAATATTGCTTTTGACGACATTATAAATTTATGCTCAAAAATTCGTTTCAATATTAATAAATGGCTCGGCATTCCTACATCCATAGGCATTGCTGGCACTAAAACTTTGGCAAAAATCGCCAATCAAATTGCCAAAAAAAATCTTTATAATTTAGCACCGAATCATCTTTGCGATTTACGCGACGAAAATTTGCAAATAAAAGTTTTAGCGCAAACCGCGGTGCAAGATGTGTGGGGGATTGGCACGGGCATCGCCACTAAATTAAAAACGCTTGGCATTGAAAATGCTCTACAGCTCCGCGAGGCGGACTCCAAACAAATTCGCAAAATCCTTGGCGTTGTTGGCGAAAGAATTGTTTACGAACTTAACGGCATTTCATGTTTACATCTCGAAGAAATCGCCCCGCGCAAAAATATTTTATCTTCTAAATCTTTTGGCAAAAATGTTAGCGCCAAATCTGATTTACAAGAAGCCGTCGCCAACTACGCGGTGCGTGCTTGCGAGAAAATGCGCCAACAAAAAACTTTAGCTCAAGCAATTCATGTTTATATTCGCACCAATCCATTTTCGAGCAAGCCTCAATATTGCGGTGCCGGCTCTATTAGCTTCGCTGCGCCGACTGATAATGTTGTCGAAATTATAAAATCGGCGTTAAAAATTTTAGAGCAAATTTATCAAAAAAATTATGAGTATAAAAAAGCCGGAATCATGCTTCTAGACTTAGTAAAACAAGGTGAGAATGAACAAATTAATTTATTTCAAAATGATCTTTTATCAAATCAAAATGTTAAAAATTTTGATAATAAAAAAAGCGAAATTATTCAAAAAACCTTAGCAAAAATACCATTTTTTATGCCATTCAAGGAACCAAAAGAAGCTGGCAAATGCTGTGCAACAAGCGTTCACAACATTACACGACAAATATCAAAGAAATCGCAAAGGTTTATTAGTTTAACGTAATCAACTTCCCAAAAATATTTGATCAAAAATTAATTAAAAATTATTTATTTATGATATAACTATTTTTAATTGAGTTTTTGTTTTTATCAAATTATCATAAATTTAATTCATTTTTAATTTTTAATTAATTATATGCTTCCTTATCAAGTGCTTCCGATCCATTATCTACAAACTTCGCAACATCCTCTTTCTTTACCATCTTTTCAATATTCACCGAATTTAGAATACTACAGCTTAGTGCCTTTACAGCCGCAAATGCGAATTTATGACGAATCAAATCCCAATCAATTTATTGAAAAAAACGAAGACGATATAATGAAAAAATTTACGAATTTTTTAGAAAAAAATCCGAAAGAAGCTCACAAATTATTAAGTTCAAATGTTAAAATTTCTTATAATATATCACAAAGAAATGAGTTAAGTTTATCATTTAAATTTGAAGATAAAACTTCGAACGCATTTGCAAGTAGTGATAGTAGCCAAATAACTTTTATCAATCAACAAAACCAACAATTCAAAACACAAAAAAGCGAATCTATAATAAAAATAGAAACAGTAGCGAAAACTCAAAAGGAAGCAGAGGAGAAAGCTAATAAGGAAGCTGAAGAGAAAGCTAAACGAGAAGCTGAAGAGAAAGCTAAACGAGAAGCTGAAGAGAAAGCTAAACGAGAAGCTGAAGAGAAAGCTAAACGAGAAGCTGAAGAGAAAGCTAAACGAGAAGCAGAGGAGAGAGTTAAACGAGAAGCAGAGGAGAGAGTTAAACGAGAAGCTGAAGAGAAAGCTAAAAAAGAAGCAGAAGAGAAAGCTAAACGAGAAGCTGAAGAGAAAGCTAAGAAGGAAGCTGAAGATAGAATATCAAGAAAAACATTTACTAAAATAACTAAAGAGGTAGATGAATTTGAAGCTGAAGTTGAAATGTTTTTGAAAACACCATTAAATCAAAATCGAAATCCGACTGATGAAAAGTTGACCGAAGGATCACCGCAACTAAAAATAATCGAAGCTGTCAATAAAACCTCAACTATAGCAAGTGCTCAAGTGGAATCAAAAACCAAAATCCATCAAGAGGCTGCGGAGATAACAAAAATTGATGAAATTAGAATAATAATACAATCAATTATAGATTCTGCACAATCTACTCAACAATCGCGATTATCAGCGCTAAATTTAATTGAATCTACAGATCTTACACCATCAAAATCAGCAATAGCTTTAATGAATAGATTAACTTCATTTGATTGCGCGCGAAGTCCTAAAAAAGAAAATAATTTTTATGAAATTTTAACAACGAATCCTGAAGCAAGATCTAGTTTAATAGATTATTTAGCAGAATATGATATTGATGAAAAGAAAATAAAACATGGATCATTGGTTAGATTATTAATCGATAAAAAAGAATCCTTCACAAAGTCAGATGTTCTAATAGAAAAGTCAGATTTTCAAATAAATAATGATAAAATAATGCAAGATTTAGTTATAGATTTGGGGTTAAAAATGCTATCTAATCTTGAAGTGCAAGAAGGTAATTTAAAAAAATCAAATGGAAAAATAGAAGAATTTGCGTCCAAAACAAGATTAGGAAGATTGGACTTTTCAGACGAATTATCTGATCATGAAAACCTCGCACAAAATACAGAAGCACAAAAAAGGGTACAAGCCTTAACTGAAAAAAACATCGAAACAATTAATAAAAAACTTAAAGATTTTTTTGAAAGAACGGGATATACTGAAGAGTCGTTGAAAAAAATGATTGAAGAAAGATCATCCAATCCACAATCGAACCCAGCTCATGCTGAAATTTTATCAGCAACTCAGACGAATGTTAGGAGTTGATAAATCTCTAAAGTTTTTTGTTTTAAATCGGCTAAATTTCCATCATTTTGAATAACAAAATCGGCGTTTTTAATTCTCTCAGCGTCGCTAATTTGTTTATTTTTCAACATTAAAAATTTATTTTTTAATTCATTGATTAAATCAGAATTAGCATTTTTTAAATCGGGAATGATTCGTTGAATATAGCGGTCTTGACGCAGTTTTTCATCGGCAATAATCGCAATAATTTTGTCAGTTTTATATTGATTTGACTCAAGTAAAAGTGGAATATTTATCACCACAAAATTTGCTTTTTTTTCTAAATTATTTTCTAAAAAATTTTGGTAAATTTGACGAATTTCAGGATGAATAATTTTTTCTAAAACATGAATTTGATTAGGATTTTTTGAAATTATTGAACTTAAAATTTGGCGATTAATAATTTTGCCATCGAAAGTTTCTAAGAAATTTTTAGCAACTAATTTAATAATTTTTTGATCTTGCGAATAGAGCTTATGAACTTCGGCGTCAGCGTCAAAAACCGCAATTCCTAATTGCTGAAATATGTCCGCCACTTTATTTTTACCAGAAGCGATTCCACCGCTTAAACCAATAATTTTCATGCCATTTTTATTGCAATTCATGCGGAATTTTGATTTTACAAAAATCCAGCTTTTCGCGTAAATTATTTTTCATTTTCTCAAGATTTTCCGGCGAATCGGCTTCGCATCGCGCCACTAAAACTGGTTGCGTATTCGAAGCACGAATCAGCCACCAGCCTTGAGAACTTTCGGCTCGAATGCCATCAATATCAACAAATTTTTCGTTATTTTTGTGCAATAATTTTTTTAAATCCTCAACAATTGCGAACTTTTTTTCTTCGGAAGTTTCAATTCTGATTTCAGCGGTGGAAAAAGTTTTTGGCAATTCTTGACGCATTTGCGACAAAGTTTTTGAAGAGTTCGCCATAATATTAATTAAGCGAATCGAAGCATAAAGCGCATCGTCAAAACCATAATATTTATCGGCAAAGAAAATATGTCCCGACATTTCGCCGGCAAGGCTCGCGCTTAATTCTTTCATTTTGGCTTTAATTAAAGAATGCCCCGTTTTCCACATCACCGCCTCGCCTCCAGCTTTAGTAATTTCGGCGAATAAAGAGCCACTGGCTTTGACGTCAGCAATAATTGTGGCACCACGTTTTTTTGCTAAAATTTCGCGCGCGAAAAAAATTAATAATTGGTCGCCCCAAATTATTTCGCCCTCGCCGTCAACTACGCCAATTCTATCGCCATCGCCATCAAAAGCGATACCAAAATCGCATTTTTCTGACTTCACCACCGCGATTAAATCTTGTAAATTTTTGGCTTCGGTTGGATCGGGATGATGATTGGGAAAATCGCCATCAATTTCGTTAAAAAGCAAAATATGTTCGCCATAAATTCTTTGCGATAATAAAGTCATAATCTCTCCCGCCGAGCCATTACCAGCGTCCCAAACGATTTTTAATTTTTTTAATCCTTCAAAATTTTCGACTTCATTGAGCAAGCCACTATCGCTTTGCATCAACTCGCAATCGACGAGTAAGCGATTTAAATATTTTTCGCGAATATCAAATTCCGCAACTGAACCTTCGGCGTTTACAAAATCTTGACTTTCAAGAATTTTTGCCAAACCTAAAATATCAGCGCCATGAAAATTTTGATTTTTTATCATCATTTTGAAACCGTTATGGTCCTTAGGATTATGCGACCCCGTGACCATAATTCCGGCATCAAGATTTAATTCATAAACCGAAAAATAAAGCATCGGCGTTGGTCCTAAACCAATATCGATGACCTCAATGCCACTCTCATACAAACCTTGAATCAAACGCTCTTTAAGAATTGGAGAGCTGTAGCGTCCATCGCACCCCACCGCCATTTTATTTTTATTATTTTTTTGCAAAATTTTAGCGAAACAACGTCCGACAAAATAAGCGTCATTATCAAAAAGTGTTTGATTATAAATGCCTCTTATATCATAGGCGCGAAGGATTGAAGAGTGAAATTTGTGAGTCATAAATTAAGTAATTTTTCCATTAATTGGCGATGAAGGCGAAGCAAAATTTTTCTTCTCCATTCTTCCCGCCAAAAAAGCCAACCTACCCGCTTCAACCGCTAATTTCATGGCTCGAGCCATTAAAATTGGATTTTTAGCTTTGGCAATTGCGGTATTCATTAAAACGCCATCGCAACCTAATTCCATGGCGATTGAGGCGTCCGAAGCCGTCCCGACTCCAGCATCAACCAACACCGGCACTTTCGATTGCTCGATAATAAATTGAATATTTAAAGGATTTTGAATGCCAAGCCCAGAGCCGATTGGTGCCGCCAAAGGCATAATTGCGCAACAACCAATATCTTCGAGTTCTTTGGCAACAATCGGATCATCGGAAGTATAAACCATCACTTCAAAACCCTCTTTAATCAAGAGTTCCGAGGCTTTTATGGTTTGCACAACATTCGGATAAAGAGTTTTTTCATCGGCTAAAACTTCAAGTTTAACTAAATTCCATCCACCGGCTTGACGCGCCAAACGCAAAGTTCGAACCGCATCTTCGGCGGTAAAACAACCCGCGGTATTTGGAAGATAAGTATATTTTTGCGGACTTAAAAAATCTTGCAACATCGCCTCGCCTTTTTTCTCAATATTAACGCGACGTAGTGCCACTGTAACGATTTCGGCACCAGATGCCTCAACGGCTTGAGCTGTTTCTTGAAAATCACGATATTTGCCCGTTCCGACTAATAATCTTGAATGAAATTTCTTGCCAGCGATTTCAAAAAAATCATTTTCTAAATTCATAAATATTTTATATTAAACCGAATTGTGCGGGGAATAAAAAGATTATAATCCAAACTAGCGGAGCCACGAGAATCATGCCATCAAGGCGATCTAAAACTCCACCATGTCCGGGGATAATATCGCCCGAATCTTTAACGCCGAAAATTCTTTTAAATTTTGATTCAACTAAATCGCTGATTTGTTCGACGATTGAAATTAAAACACTGATTATCAAGAAAAATATTATACTTCCGGGGAAAATCATGGCAGAAATTATGCCAATTCCCATGCTGGCAAGCACTCCGCCGATTAATCCCGACCAAGTTTTGTTAGGACTAATTGCTGGTGCAATTTTTACGCCACCCAAAGATTTTCCGGCAAAAAATGCAAAAATATCCGTCGCCCAAATTATCGCAAACATCCAAAACAAAATTTCATTGTCGAGAATGCGAATTGAAACCGCACAATAAAGTGGAATTGAAATATAGAAAAAACCTATCCAACGCCACTTTTTTTTGTCGGGCATTTTACGCGACATTTCCGCCCATTCAAACGCCATCAAAACCGCGACCACGATAACTAAAAAAATAAATAATTTTTGTGAACTAAAAATTGCAAATAATGCGATGGGAACCATCACCAAAGAACTAATTATTCTTTTGCGAGTGTTTTCAGAAGGATCAAGATAATGGACTTGTGCCACTAATTTATTAAACATCAATAAAATAAAATTATACACCAAAATTGGTAATTTTAAAATTTTTAAAATCTTATCTTTTTCCATAACGTCTCTCTCTTTTGTTAAAATTATTAATTGCTTTGAGCAATTCGGATTTATTAAATTCTGGCCAAAATTTTTCACTAAAATAAAGTTCAGTGTAAGCAATTTGCCACAATAAAAAATTACTAATTCGCAAGTCTCCAGCCGTTCTAATTAAAAGATCCGGATCAGGAATTTCTGGATGATAAAGATTTTTTTTGAACAAATCTTCGTCGATATTATCGATGATAATTTCTTGATTCTTAACCGCAACAGCAATTTTCTTGACTGCGTCAACAATTTCTTGGCGAGCACCATAAGAAAACGCCACATTTAAAGTAAGTTTCGTGTTATTTTTTGATAATTCTTCAACTTGTTCAATTTTATTTTTCAATCGCTCTTCAACATTATCAAGGTTTCCCGACACAATAATTTTTATACCGCGCTTCATTAATTCTGAAGATTCTTTGGAAAGATAATCATAAAGCAAATCCATCAAATATTTAACTTCATCTTGTGGACGATTCCAATTTTCCGAAGAAAAGGCGTAAATTGTTAAATATTTTACGCCAATTTCGATGCAATTATCGGTGATTTTTTGCACATTATCCGCCCCCATTTTATGTCCAATTTTGATTGGCAAAGATTTGCTTTTGGCAAAGCGGGCGTTGCCATCCATTATGATCGCAATGTGGCTTGGAATTTTAGCTAAAGAATTTGTTGATGTTTTTTTGGAAAAAAAATTTAACACTAAAGTTAGATTTTCATTAAATCTTTTTCTTTGCCTTCGACCATTTGATCAACTTTAGCGACAAATTCATCGGTAATTTTTTGAACAATATCGCCAAAGCCATGAACTTGATCTTTCGAAGCGCCGAGCTCTTTTTCATTTTTCTTGAAATCATCTAAAGCATCGCGACGAATATTACGTAAAGCAATTTTTTTATCTTCACCATATTTTTTGGCAAGCTTAACTAAATCACGACGACGTTCTTCGCTAAGTTTTGGAATTGAAATTCTAAGCAAAGTGCCGTCAACTGCTGGATTAAAACCCAAATTTGAATTAGTAATAGCTTTTTCCACCGCTCTAACATTTTCACGGTCCCAAACTTGAATCGAAAGCGTTGTCGCTTCAGGCACCGACACATTCGCCAATTGCGAAATTGGCATAAATTGACCATAAACTTCAACTCGAACTGTATCGAGTAAATTAGGGCTGGCACGACCAGTTGAAATACTATCCAAATCTCTTTTTAAAGAACCAAGAGTGTCGTCCATTTTTTTACGAGCTTTATCGGCTAATTGATTTATCATAAATTTTAAATTTAGTTGATTATTGTGAATTTTCCTCTGCCCAAAATAACTTCTTGCAGAGCATTTTGCTCTTTGATCGAGAAAACTATAATTGGCAATTTATTATCTTTGGCAAGCGTGATGGCAGTTTGGTCCATAACCCTTAAATCTTGTTTAATTACATCGATATATTTAAGTTTTTCATAGCGAGTAGCGTTTTTATCAAGCTTGGGATCGGCGGAATAAACGCCATCAACTTGCGTGCCTTTTAAAATTACATCGCAATTCATTTCAACGGCACGAAGAACTGCCGCCGTGTCGGTGGTAAAGAATGGATTGCCCGTTCCCGCCGCAAAAATAACGATACGTTTTTTTTCGAGATGGCGCGCCGCCCGTCTTTTTAAATAAGGTTCGCACACATTATTCATCGGGATCGCCGATAACATTCGCGTTTCAAGATTATGTTTTTCTAAAGCGCTTTGCAGGGCTAAACCGTTGATACAAGTGGCAAGCATGCCCATATAATCGGCCGTGACTCGCTCCATGCCTTCCGCTGCTTTTGAAACACCGCGAAAAATATTGCCACCACCAACAACTACACTGATTTCACAACCTAATTCATGGGCTGAAATAATTTGTTGGCAAATTTTTTGAATGGCTTTGATATCATGACCGAATTGAAGGTCGCCCATCATCGCTTCGCCCGAAACTTTAAAAAGTATTCTTTTAAATTTTAATTCTGAATTCATTTTGAATTTAAGCTATGGATTAATTTATGTTGTTTAAAATTAAATTGATTAATTTTTAAAAATCAAACTCAAACTCTAATTTATTTTTTTTAAAATGAACTATGTTTTTAAAAAAATTAAAAATAAATTCCAAAAAAAATTTTAATTTTGCATAATTTTGCTAAATAATTCAGCCGGCAAGCTTCCGCCCGTGATTTTTTGCGTTGGCGAATTATCATCATTGCCAATCCAAATTCCAACAATTTTTTCATTATCAAAACCTATGAACCAAGCATCGCGGAAGTTTTGACTAGTGCCGGTTTTGCCATAAATTTCAGAATTAATATTAGCAATTTTTCCGGTCCCAGTTTCCACAACTTCTCGCAAAATAATCTTTGTCGCCTCAATCGCTTTTGCAGAAAAAATTTGCTCTAATTTGGAACCTGATTTTTGATATAAAATTTCATCATTTTGATTACTAATTTGCGAAATTACATAAGGAATTACCGGCGTTCCATCATTGGCAATCGTGGCATAAGCACTAGTAAGTTCAAAAAGTGAAATTTGCGAAGTGCCCAAAGAAATTGTTAAATCATGTTCATCGATTTTCGAAGTAATTCCGCATAATTTTGCGGTTTGCGCAATTTTTTTAGCTCCCAACTCTTTGGAAAGTTGAACCGCCACCGAATTTGAAGAATTGGCGAATGCTCTTTTTAAAGTAATTTCACCTAAAAAACGGCTTTCATAATTGTCGGGAAGCCAATTATTTACTCGAACTTTTTTATCTTCAAAAACATCGTCGATTTTATAACCATTTTCAAAAGCGCTGAGATAAAGAAAAGTTTTGAACGCCGAGCCGGCTTGGCGCTTTGCCAAAATTGCCCGATTAAATTGCGATTGTTGATAATTATTGCCACCCGATAGCGCTAAAACCGCTCCGCTCTTATCCATAACCACCACTGCAATTTGGGCATTTAACAATTTTTCGGCATTATTTTTAGTAAATTTATTCAAAATTTCTTCCAAATTATTTTGTAATTTTTCGTTTAAAGTTGTGGTGACTTTAAGAATTTTATCTTGAAAATTTTCTTTATTAATAAATTCAAAAATTTGTTGATAAGCATAATCGGCAAAATAAAAACGTTGACCCGAATCTTCACGAAAAAATTCTTCATTATTTTCGTCATTTTTAAAATTTTTGTCCAAATATCCACATTCTTGCATCGCTCTCAACACAGTTTTGGTGCGTCTTTTGGCAAGTTCAGGATTATTTTTTGGCGAAATTTTTGACGGCGCTTTTAACAATCCCGCAAGCAACGCCGATTCTTGAATATTTAATTGCACCACATCTTTGTTAAAATATTGCTTGGAAGCGTTGCCAATGCCATAATTATTTGATCCAAAATAAGCTCGATTTAAATAAAAAGTTAAAATTTGCTCTTTGGTAAAATTTTTCTCAAGCTGAAGAGCAAGTAAGGCTTCTTGGACTTTACGACGAAAGGTTTTTTCGGGTTTTAGAAATAATAATTTCGCCAATTGTTGAGTAATTGTGCTTCCGCCCTGCACTATTTTTCCGGCTTGTTTATTAGCGAAATAAGCGCGAATTATTGCCAAATAATCAATTCCGCCGTGAGAAAAAAATTTACGATCTTCGGTCGCGATTACAGCATTTACAAGGTTCGTCGGCAATTCATAATAACTCACTTCGCTTTGATAAATTTCGCTACGATTGATAATTAAATTTTGATTGTCATAGTTTAAACGCACAATTTGTTTAGAATTTTGATTTTCTAAATCGTCGAGACTTGGCATGCCGATGCAGTAATAAGTAGCAACCGCACCAAAAGCCAATGCGAGTATAATTGTCAAAAAAATAACAATTTTAACAATTATTTTAAAACTAATTTTCTTCATAAAAAATGTTAACCAAAAACAAAAACAATAAATTTATTTATAAAAATGAGCAAATATTAAATCATCACGAAGCCTTGATAAGCATTGATGAAAGAGGTTTTTTATTTGGTGATGGTTTGTTTGAAACTTGTCGATTTATTGATAAAAAAATTATAAATTTTGAAGCTCATTTAGCAAGAATCAAAATTGGTTTATTAAATTTAAAATTTAATGTCGATCTTCAAAATCTTGAAACAAAATGTTATAATCTATTAAAAAAGAATAATTTACAAGATGGAATAATTCGTATTTCCATAAGTCGCGGAATCGGCTCCAAAGGCTATTTACCAACTTATGAAAGCCCAAATTTAACAATCATTCAAACTAAAGAGTTACCGATCCCACCGCAAAATGCCGATTTAACAATTTGCGACATCAATCCACCAACTTTTAAATTCAAGTCCGCCAACGCTTTGCAATATGTTTTAGCCAAAATTTTTGCTCATGAAAATAATTTTTACGATGCCATTATGCTCGATGAAAAAGGTTATATTTGCGAGACTTCTTCGGCAAATATTTTTTGGATAAAAGATCAAATTATTTACACTCCAAATGATAATTGCAATATGGTTTGTGGCACAATCCGTCAAGCTTTAATTGAATTAAAAGATTTAAAAATTAAATGTGGAAAATTTAAAATTTCTGCGTTAAAAAATGCCGATGAAGTTTTTGTAACCAACTCAACTTTATTAATTTTACCAATTGATAAAATCGCATTTAGAAACAAAAAAGAAACAATTGAAATAAAATATAAAAAAATACTTGTTAAAAAAGTTATAAAGCTATTAAAAATAAGACTCGGTTTAATTTAATTAAATTTTTATAAATGTTTTTGATAAAAAAATATATTAAAAAAAATAACAAAAACGCTTTTACGATGATAGAATTATCAATAGTTATATTGGTGATTTCTGTAATGGTGGTTGGCGTCGCAACCGGCAAATCATTGATTACAAAATCGCGACTTGCTAATGCTAAATCTTTGACGCGTCAATCAGTAATTAATGATATGGGCGATGATTTAATTGCGTGGTATGAAACTTCGCTTGAAGGTAGTTTTAAGGAAAGCGAAACCAAAAACGACGGCTCTTTTATTACATTATGGAAAGATTCCAACAAAAATGCCGTTAATAAAAATGATGCATTTGCTGTGACGCCATTAAACATATCAAATCAACCATCTTTATATCAAAATGTTTTTTACAATTCAATTCCTGGATTAAGATTTTCAGGTGCTCAATATTTAAATTTTAACGGAACAAAATTTGCTAAAAATTCTTATACGGTTTTTGTGGTTGAGCAGAGAAGATCTGGGAAAAATTCAAATTACTTTATTTCAGGTCTTAACCCATCGATCTCTTCAAGATTGGCGTTGGGATATTCCAATAGCACATCAATAATGCAATCTCATTATGGAACTGGCAATGATTTTTCTAAATCAATATTTCTTAGTTATTCCCCCTCTTCACTAATTCCGAGAATTCACACATTTTTATTTAATAATTCAATTGGTAAAAGCTATACTTTAAACGGAATAAATCAACACGGAGCAAATCAAATGACACCGTTAACTTCTTTTAATTTAGCAACAATTGGATACCACTTATCCACATCTTCAAGTTCATATTATGAAGGCGATCTAGCAGAAATCATCATGTTTAAACGATCTTTAAAAACGGAGGAAGTAGAAGCGATTGAGAGTTATCTCGGTAGCAAATATGGCATTCCAGTTTCCTAATAAACCTAAATTTACTAACTTTAACTTAAAATTTTTATGAAAAAAAACAAAGCATTTTCACTTGTAGAATTATCGGTAGTGATACTGATAATTGGTATTCTAGTTGCAGGTGTAACGCAAAGCGGAAGACTAATTAGACAAATTAAATTATCAACAGCTCGTTCGGTTACTGCCTCTTCGGATGTGGCATCAATTCGCGATATCACCGCATGGTTTGAAGCTTCAACTGAAGGAGTATTTACAGATATTAATGGCAACACCGACGTTGAAGATAAAGTGGAAATTGATATTTGGAGAGATACAAATCCTCAAAAATCAAAAGGTGATAAACCTCAATTAACAAATATCGCATCAGGTGCTAAGCCAAAATATGTTTCCAATGGAATAAATGGAATTCCATCGGTTTATTTTGATGGTGGAGCGGATAAAGCTGGACCATTCCCTTCAGATGCAACAGCGGATTATATATATAGCATTGATGAGCCAACAATGCCTTTACTTTCTAAAGATAAAACTTATTCAATGTTTGCAGTTTTTAGAGCTGACATAGGTCAAGTTAAAAAAACCTCAATGATTACACAAATTGGTGCAAATGAAGCAACTAACTCCCCGCAATCATTTGCCTCAATTGGTTTTATTGGAACTTCTAGCGATAATGGACTACCAGGTTTTATTACGGGACCAGATAAAGCTTCAAGCTGGGTTAAAGGATCGGCAATAAATGATCAAACCAATTATATAGTTGGAACTTTAGTTGATTTTGTTGCACCAGCGACTCCTGACACAACTTCAGTTAAAGTATATGTAAATTCACTTACTCCAGTTACCACCTTTGATTCAAAAACTACAGGTAACTTTGCATCAACCGAAGTAATCGCTAAAAGATTTTCAATCGGAGGAAACGCCTCAAGTGCTCCTGCTGATCATTTCACTGGCTTAGTTTCTGAAGTTATTGTCTTTGATCGCAAACTTAAAGATGAAGAAGCTCAAAGCGTAATGAAATATTTAAGAAAAAAATATAATATACTTAACTAATATCTCCCCCTACCTACTCGCATCGTGCTCAAATACGATGCGAGTATCACTAAAACCATCAAAGCTTCAATAAAATAAGGTAAAATTTCAACAAATAATTCTTGATAAATTAATCTATTTTTAACCGCATAGAAAACTACAAAAGGATATTCAAAAACCTCTTCCTTCACAATGAAATAATCATTTCTTTTTAATAAATTAAAGTTCGATAAAATATCGGACTGACTTCTTAGATTAACATCTTTAATTTTTGCTAAAAAATTAGTATTATCAGAAAAATATTTATTATTCGAGTCCAAAACTATTTTTTTATCATAATCTAGAACAGCAAAATTTCCCAAATTTTTCATTGAAGAAATTTTAAATTTCTCGATTAAACTTTCGGTTTTGACGCTCAAAACTGATGTTCCAACATGATGACCATTTTTTCCAACAACACCAACCGCAACTGGCAAAATATTTTGCCCACTTAAAGCTCCAACAACGGTTTTTCCAACATGCAATTTCCAAGGCTCATGCTCGGTTTTTTCAAGATAATCGCGCGAAGAAAGATCGATCGGTTTCAAAACCTTACCGGCACTACTTGCAATTAGATATTTATTGCTATCAATCCAATATAACATACCCTCAAAAAGCACTTCATTAGCAATATGATTTTGATTACGAACTCTATCAATCGACGATAAAATTTCAAAACTTTCAACTCCAAATGATTTTGATTTTACAATTTCATTATTGATGGAATTTAACAATAATTGCGAGTAATTCAAAAAACCTTCATAATCCTTTGAAACCTGAATTGCCAAGGATTTATACTGAACAGTTTTTTCTTCCAAAAAATCAAAATATCTTTTAATTCCAAAGAAAATAATGCTTAAAAATGTGCAAAAAAATATAAAATAAACAAAGCCACCATTATTTTTTAACGATTTTTTGGCATTTTTTTTGTGAATTTTGCGCTGTTTAGTAAAATTTTTTAAACTTAATTTTAATTTTTGTAAATTATTATTCATGACCCGAATTATTTTGATTTAATTATTAATTATAATGATTTTAACGTTGAAAATCCTTGATATCTATGCGGTTTAAAACATAATTTTTTGTGTTTTTTTAATCAATATTTTTCTAAATTTAAACTTCAAAATCATTTTAATAAATTTATTTTTAAAAAAAATCATTTATATCGCAATTCGTTATTTTATTTTAAAAAAATACTTTGTATAATCGAAAATAAATTAAAATTTATACTAAAAAACATTCCAAATCGTGGACAAAAAATGCGAAAGCTAAAAATGATCTACGCTTATCAAAAAAACTAAACAAAAACATTATGGAGCGGTGGCCGTAGGTTTTTTTGTTAAAAAACTGCGAAAGCAGTTTTAAAAAAAACGGGTGAAGGAGCGAAAGCGACGCACACCCAGAGGCGATAATCGTCTTCGAGCGTAAGCGAGAAAAGCGATTTGAGCTTACTTAAGAAACTAAAATTTTTTGTGAAAGCAAAAAAAATACTAAACATTATGGAGCGGTGGCCGAGAGGCTGAAGGCGTCGGTTTGCTAAACCGATATATGGTTGAAAAGCTATATCGGGGGTTCGAATCCCCCCCGCTCCGCCAATAAAAACAGCCGGCTAAAAGCCGGCTTTTTTTATTGGGAGAGCGGGCGGATAAGAACCTGGGTTTGAAAATCTTAGTAA
>JBIIBR010000133.1:0-4142 GCA_044239285.1 Rickettsiales bacterium
ATCTGTAAATCTCACTTCATCTAAAGTAGGTGATAACCATTTGATGGCTTCACTTTTTATAATACCAAGTTCAATTTTTGCTAGATCTGAAGGATTTTTCATAATTTATTAATATTTTATTTATAAATTAAAGTTAAACTATAATTTTATAATGAAATATAAATTATAAAGAAAGTTTCAATTTATTGTAAAATAGAATAATAAATTTATATTATTTTATTATAAAAATTTATTAATTAAATTTAATATATCATCAACACCAATCCCAGAAAGGCTTCGCATGGTTTTGATGTCATTTTGTTCGATAAATTTATCGGCCATAAACATAGAGCGGAATTTACATTTTCCGTCGTCAAGAAGTGAATTATTGTGTAAAAAATTGCCAACTAAACTGCCAAATCCGCCGACAACCCCTTCTTCAATCGTAATAAAAATTTCGTGATTTTTAACGGTTTCGATTACCAAATTTTCATCAAAAGGTTTGGCAAATCTGGCGTCGATAATGGTGATGTCAAAATCATATTTTTCTTTGATAATTTTTGAAGCTTCGATGGCATTTTCAATAATGGTTCCGAGCGCCATAATTGCAACTCTATCGCCTTTTTGAACAATTTTTGCTTTGCCGATTTCAAAGATTTCATCATCATTAAAATCAATTTCGCTCGAAGCTTCGGCGCGCGGAAAACGAAACGCGCTCGGGCGATCATTTATTGCGCTGGCGGTGTTAATTGCCTTAACTAATTCTTGCCCATTTGACGGCGCCATAATTACAAAATCGGGCAAATTAATTAAGTAAGCAATATCGAACGAACCAGCATGGGTTGGACCATCAGCCCCAACGAAACCAGCGCGATCAATCGCAAAACGAACCGGCAATTTTTGCAAAGCGACATCGTGAATTACTTGATCATAAGCTCTTTGTAAAAAAGTTGAGTAAATGGCGCAAAATGGTTTTAAACCTTCAGTGGCAAGCCCCGCGGAAAATGTGACGGCGTGTTGTTCGGCGATTCCGACATCAAAAATTTTATTAGCGTGATTTTTGGTAAAAATATCGAGCCCAGTCCCGCTTGGCATCGCGGCGGTAATCGCTAAAATTTTTTCATCTTTTTTGGCTAATTCGCTCAAACGTGTTCCAAAAATTTTAGAAAAAGTTGGAAAATTTGAAACAGCTTTTTGTTGAACTCCCGTCTTGGGATCGAAGCATGAAACCGCATGAAGTTTATCGGAACTTTGCATAGTTTCGACAAAGCCTCGACCCTTCTCGGTGACGCAATGAATTAAAATTGGATCGGAAGATTTATCATTGCGAATATTTTGTAAAATCGGCACTAAAATATCGAGATTATGTCCATCGATCGGGCCAATATAATAAAAGCCGAGCTCTTCAAAAATATTGCCTCCCATCCACCAATCCTTGATTGATTTTTCAAATTTTCGTGGATATTTGCCAACCGCTTCGGGCAATTTATGGACAACTTTTTTGGAAAAATCACGAATTTTTAAATAAGATTTTGACGAAGCTAAGCGTGAAAAATAATGCGACATCGCTCCCGTAGGCGGTGCGATCGACATATCATTATCATTTAAAATCACAATTAATCGATTATCGTGAAAATATTGCTCTTCAAGTGCGCCCGCATTATTCATGGCTTCAAACGCCATTCCTGCCGACATTGCGCCGTCACCAATTACCGCAATTACGTGAGATTTTTCTTGTTTAAATTTTTTGGCAACGGCAATGCCAAGACCTGCCGAAATTGATGTCGAACTATGTCCGGCTCCAAAAGGATCAAATTCACTTTCAGCTCGGCGCGTAAATCCTGCCAAGCCTTCGGGCTTGCGAATCGTGTGCATTTTATCACGTCGTCCCGTTAAAATTTTATGCGGATAGGCTTGATGACCAACATCCCAAATTAATTTATCGTGAGGCGTGTTGAAAACATAATGAAGAGCGCAAGTAATTTCGATTACGCCAAGCCCAGCGCCCAAATGCCCACCGGTTTTTGCCACCGTGGCAATGGTTTCTTGACGCAATTCGTCGGCGATTTGTTTGATTTCGCTTAAAGAATATTGTTTTAAATCCGCCGGTAAATTTATTTTATCGAGAAGCGGAGTATTTGATTTCAAAGAGTTGGTCATTCAATAAAAAATATAGTAGATTTATTTTGTAAAAGAAAATTTCTTAAAATAAACTCGATTTAATTAAATTTAAAATCACTTTTTTAAATTATAAATATTTATTATAAAATCACAAGCAAGCAAATGTTGAAAAGTTTCACAAATTTAATTTTTATCCGCCAAACTAAATATTTATTTCTAAGTTTTTTTCTATTCGCCACTGCGGTTGGAATTAATTTAGTGACCTTTCCGTCAATTTTAAAACTCAATAAAATTACCCCATCGCAAATCGGCATCGCCTTTGCCGTCGAGGTTTGCGGGGTGGCAATTATGTCATTTTTTTTAAGTAAATTTGTTAAAAAATTTTACATTTTAAATTCATTAAAAATCGCCTCAATTATTTACGCTTCAATTGTTTTAATCATTTATTTTTATTCAAATTTTATATTGTGGTTGTCGCTAGTTTTTATTCTCGGATGTTGCTGGCTCATCTTCGCCATTTGCAGATTATCATGGCTCAATTTACTTTTAAGCGATGAAGAGCGCGGGCTTGGAATCGGAATTTTTAGTGCTTTAATTTCGGGCGGACTTGCCTTCGGACCCTTGATTGTAAAGCTTTTTGGTGCAGAAAATTATTTAACTTTTGTTATTTCAGCATTAACGGTTTTGGGTGCATCATTTTGTCTTAACCCATTAAAAAAAGAACTTCAACCGCAAATAAATTCCGAAAGAATTTCATTGATAAAATTTTTAAAGAAAAGTCCGAATAGTTTTTTTAGTCGTTTTTTTCTCGATTTTACCACTTTTTCGATATTAAGTTTAGCCGTGGTTTTTGGCACGGGAATTGGTTTTACTAATGAGAATTCGGGCTTACTCATTACAGCTTACATGACCAGTGGATTTTTTGATATTTTTGTCGGTTTTATGCTTAAAAAAATTCCGGCAAAAAAATTAATTAACATTGGTTATTTGGGTTGTCTTTATACTTTTTTATTGGTAAGTCTTTACCAAAAATCATTTTATTTTTTGATTATACTTTTCTTTATATTCGGCTTATTTATTGCTTGCATTTATGTTTCAGTTTTTAAAATGATCAATGAAGATTACGAAGAAAAAGATTTGATTCCTGCTAATTCCACTTTCCAATTTATTGGCACTTGTGGAGCGCTTGCGGGAAGCTTAATTTGTGGTTTCATGATAAATTATTTTGGAGCTCAAGGTTTTCCAATTACCATTTGTTTCGGCTGTTTATTTTATTTAACTTTTTTAGTCCTTTATGAAAAAAATAAAAAATAATTCATCAAAAATTGCAAATAAAATTCGCCTCGGCGTTAATATTGATCACATCGCGACCATTCGTAATGCTCGTGGCGGAAGCCATCCCGATCCCATCGATGGCGCAATTTTAGCACAAAAAAATGGAGCGGATGGTATTACGATTCACCTACGCGAAGATCGTCGCCACATTCGCGATGAAGATTTATTGCGTTTGAAAAAACATATAAAATTACCGATAAATTTGGAGATGGCGGCCACCGACGAAATGTTAAAAATCGCCATTAAAACCAAGCCCCATGCGGTTTGTATCGTTCCTGAAAAACGTCAAGAAATTACCACCGAAGGCGGTCTTGATTTAATCAAAAATCAACAAAATTTAGAAAAAATTATTAAAAAAATTCGTCAACATAAAATTCGTGTTTCACTTTTTATCGACGCTGATTTTAAGCAAATCGACATGGCAAAAAAACTTCAAGCCGATATTATTGAAATTCATACGGGTGAATTTTGTAATTTGATTGGCGTCGAGCAAAATCGTGAATTTCAAAAAATAAAAAAATGCGTTGAATATGCTTCCAGCTTGGGTTTAGAATGTCACGCCGGTCATGGTTTAAATTATCAAACCGCCAAAAAAATTGCCAAAATTCCACAAATTTACGAGTTAAATATTGGACATTTTATTATTGGTGAGTCAATTTTTAACGGTCTTGATAAAGTTATTAAAAAAATGCAAAAAAAATTGGAAA
>JBIIBR010000134.1:0-4120 GCA_044239285.1 Rickettsiales bacterium
GCCGAAATTCTAAACGAGATCACTAAAATCAAAACTACTCAAGATATCGTATATTTCATCGCTGGTCACGTTAATTCATCTCACATCCAAAGGCAGGCGATTTTAAACGAAAGTGATTTAAAAAATAAATTTTATAAACTTCTCGAAATAATTAAAACTGAAATTGAAATTAGCGAAGCCGAAGAACGCATAAACCGCTCGATTCAAGAAAAATTTACCAAACATCAAAAAGAAGTTTATTTTAACGAACAACTTAAAAATATTAAAAAAGAACTCGGTCAAGATGAAGATCCCGAAATTACTGAATTAAAAAATAAAATTGCCAAATTAAAATTATCAAAAGATATTCGCAAAAAATGTGAAAATGAATTGCAAAAACTCCAAAGAATGAGCCATTATTCATCTGAATCTGGAGTTGTTCGTAACTATCTCGATTGGATAGTTTCGTTGCCATGGTCAGAAAAATCCGAAGCGATTCATGATTTAATTAATGCCAAAAAAATTCTCGACAAACATCATTATGGACTTACTAAAATTAAGGAAAGAATTTTGGAATTTATTGCGGTACAAATAAAAACCAAAGGTGCTCGCGGACCAATTTTATGTTTAGTTGGAGCGCCCGGAGTCGGCAAAACTTCTTTAGCAAAATCGATCGCCGAAAGCTTAAATCGTAAATATGTTAAAGTTTCTCTCGGTGGCGTTAAAGATGAATCGGAAATTCGTGGACATCGTCGCACTTATGTCGGAGCAATGCCCGGACGCATTATTCAATCAATGAAAAAAGCTGAAACCGTTAATCCGTTGATGCTTCTTGATGAAATCGATAAAATGTCGAGTGATTTTCGTGGCGATCCAGCTTCGGCTTTACTTGAGGTTCTTGATCCCGAGCAAAATGTTAATTTTTCCGATCATTATTTAGAGGTTGATTATGATTTATCAAAAGTAATTTTCGTAGCAACCGCAAACACCATAAATTCAATTCCGATTCCACTCAGGGACCGGATGGAGATAATCAATATTTCTGGCTATACCGAAAATGAAAAATTACAAATCGCCAAAAAACATATTGTTCCCAAATTAATTAAAGATAATGGCTTAGATAATAAAGAATTTTCAATTGAAGATGAGGCGATTTTAACTCTGATTCAGCGCTATACTTTTGAGGCGGGAGTTCGCAATTTAAATCGCGAAATAGAAAATTTAATTAGAAAATCGGTTAAGTTAATTGTCACCAAAGAAGTAAAAAAAATTGATATTAATAACGCTAATTTACAAAAATATTCTGGCCCATACAAAAAAGATTATGGCAGGGCTCGAAACCTTGATTCTATTGGAATAGTAACTGGCATGGCCTATACTCAATATGGCGGAGATTTACTCGAAATCGAAGCGCTAAAATTTGAAGGAAGTGGTAAAATCCAAATTACGGGAAGTCTCGGCGACGTTATGAAAGAATCGGCACGCGCTTCGCTAAGTTATGCTCGATCGATTGCCAAAACTTTAAAAATCGACGCCAAAAAATTCAATAAATTTGATTTTCATATTCATGTGCCAGAGGGCGCAACACCCAAAGATGGTCCATCGGCTGGGGTTGCTTTATCGGTGTGCTTGGTTTCAATTTTGGGTGAATATAAAATTCATCGCGATATCGCCATGACGGGCGAAATTACTTTGAGTGGCAAAGTTCTAGAAATTGGCGGACTTAAAGAAAAACTTTTGGCGGCACTGCGCGGTGGAATAAAAAAAGTTCTAATTCCACAAGCTAACGTCAAAGATTTAGAAGAGATGCCGAAAGAGGTTTTGAATAATCTTAAAATAGTTCCTATCGCCACGATTGACGAGGCTTTGAAAGAATGTTTGATTATTAAAAATAATGATCGCCTAAATTTAAAATCAACAAAAAAATCTACTAAAAAATAAGAATTGAAAAATATCTTTAAAATTCAATAATTATTTTAAATTGATGAATAAAATATAAAAAAAATGAATCCGCAAAATAATAAAAATTTAATTTTAGCGACAAGTTTGTCGGTGATTATCATGATTTCTTGGACTTGGTTTTACGAAAAACCGCGTCTTGAAAAAATTTCTCTTCAACATCAAATTGAGCAAAGCAATCAAAGCTCAAAAGATGAAAAAATTTCCAATAAAATTGTCGAAGAAAATTCTAATCCAGCAATTCCTAATGTTGAAAAACTTACCACCGAAGTTGAAAAAAATGTTAGTCCCGAAGAAAAAATTGACATATCCACATCTTTTAAAACTCGCAAAGAAATTATTGAAAAAACCACCGATGAAAGAATTAAAATTGAAAGCAAATCGCTTCACGGTTCAATTAATTTGAAAGGAGCGAAATTTGATGATTTAACCTTGGCAAAATATTTTAAAAATCCCGATAAAAAAGATGAAGTAATTCTTTTTTCTCCAATTGAAAGCAAAGAAAGATATTTTGCTGATTTTGGCTTCGCGAGCTCAGATTCTAATCTTGAAACCCCAAAGCCTGACACCGTTTGGCAAGCCAATAATAAAAAATTAACCCCAAAAAATCCCGTTACTCTTTCGTGGACGAATTCAAAAAATATTGAATTTCAAATGAAAATTTCGATTGATGAAAATTATTTATTCACCGTTCAACAAAAAATCATAAATAATAGTTTTGAAAATATTGCGGTGGCGCCTTTTGCTCGAATTAATCGCCTTCTCAATGATCAACAAAAAGCAGCTTATATTTTACATGAAGGGGCGATTGGAGCTTTTAATGGCATTTTGTCGGAAAAAACTTATGAAGATTTAATAAAAGAAAAATCTCAAAAATTTAGCGATAAGGGTGAAAGCGGTTCATGGCTTGGTATTACTGATAAATATTGGCTGAGCTCAATAATTCCTGACAGAAAAATTTCTTTTGAAGGAAATTTTTTTCATGATTATAAAAACAAAAATAATTTTTATAATGTCGACTTCATTGGTCAAGAAATTATTATTGCTAGCAATGAGCAATTAAACCTAGAGCATCATCTATTTGCTGGCGCTAAAAAAGTTAAAATCTTAGATGATTATAGCAAAAAACTTGAACTAAAATTATTTGATCGCGCCATTGATTTTGGTTGGTTTTATTTTTTAACCAAACCCTTCTTTTTTGTAATCGAATTTTTATATAAAATTTTTGGAAATTTTGGTTTAGCAATTTTAGGAATGACCGTTATAGTCAAGCTAGCACTCTTCCCAATGGCAAACAAATCCTATTCAGCAATTGCTAAATTAAAGAAAATTCAACCCAAAATTGAAGCACTTCGCGAAAAATATAAAGACGATAAACTCGCATTAAATCGTGAAATGATGGAATTTTACAAACGCGAGAAAATCAATCCGGCGGCTGGGTGCCTTCCGATTCTTATTCAAATTCCAGTTTTCTTCGCGCTTTATAAAGTTTTTTACGTTACTTTAGACATGCGTCATTCGCCATTTTATGGCTGGATTAAAGATTTATCAGCACCCGATCCAACTACAATTTTAAATCTTTTTGGATTATTGCCATTTGAAATTTCTTCAAGTTTTAATTTAGGAATTTGGCCAATTTTAATGGGGGCAACCATGGTTATTCAACAAAAACTAAGCCCACCTCCGGCAGATCCAACTCAAGCCAAAATTCTAAAATTTATGCCTTACGGCTTAACGATTGTTTTGGCCGCCTTCCCCGCCGGATTAGTAATTTATTGGACTTGGAGCAATAGTTTATCAATCTTACAGCAAATTTATATTAATCGAAAATATAAAAAATAAATCATGCTTTTTGAAAATGAAGATGATTTAAAATCTCGGTCAACCGCGCTTCTTCAATATTTAATATTGAGAGAAGCGTGCATTAAAAATTCAAATAATTCATCAACCGAATTATCTTCGGAAAAAATAATAAAAGAAATCGAAGAATCTTGTTTAGATTATTTTTATGATGATTTTTTACCAAAAGAAAATCCCAATAATATTCAAGGTAAAATCAAAGAAAATATTGAAATGCTTATTGAAGAAAAAAAATCTCTGAATTTCCCCAATAATTTAATATCAGCGTTACAATCCGATCGCATTAAAGATATGATTATAACCGATGCAAAAATAGAAATTG
>JBIIBR010000135.1:0-4115 GCA_044239285.1 Rickettsiales bacterium
ATGCAACCGCTCCACGCTCGGGTGCAACAATATAAATCGCTTGAGCTTTTTTGGCAAATCCCGAATATTCATCAGAAAAAAGAATGCTCATGAATTTAGCAAAAAAATAAGTAAAAATTATGGTAAATATTATTTTGAACACAAATTATGAATTATATTTTAAGAGACTCTTGAAAGTAAAAAATTAATAATCTTTGAGCAAGTTTTTCGGTTTCACTTTTTGGAGTAATTAATCTTAAATCTTTCATGATTTGTAAATCACAATTTTTGTTAAAATAACCGAAATTATCGTAACATTTATCGTGATTTTTACACGCCAAATCAACCGCATCAAGAGCAATTGGATTCATGCCTTTAGGCGGATATAGTGGTCCGCAATAATTGCCATAAATCGGAAAAGCGAACTCCGTTTTTTGCACTATTTTTTTATTACCCGAACAGCTGAATAAATAAACTATAATAAGCAATAAGAAAAAAGTTTTTTTCATGAAAGTATAAATTAATTTTCACAATTTTGGTAAAAATTATATTTAAAATCAATAAATTTTAACTTTCTTTGTTAATATATTTTATCAAACAATCTCTTTTCAAAAGTTTTACGGTATTTTTATTTGTAGCAATTTCACCATCTTTTTTAAGTTTTTTTAAAATTCTTGAAAAAGTTTCTGGCTTAATATTTAAGTAAGAAGCAATGATTGATTTGCTATAATTAAAATTTATTTCCATTAAATCTTTGGGATTTTCTGACTCAAGCGAGAGAAGGTATTGAACCACTCTTTGTTTTGCATTATTAACTTTTATTCGCGACAACAAAGTAAATATTTTCTTATTTCTTGCGGAAAATTCTTTTAATAAATTTAAGCAAAAAATTGGATTATCATTGACTAAGGCGCGGATTAATTTAATTGGAATTAACATGATTAAACTATCTTCGCTAGGTGTTGCGCTAAAAATATAATTTTTAGCAAAAACCTCGCCGATAATTTCCTTTTTTTTCACAAATTGAAGAATGTTTTGATTTCCATCTGAAGAATTTTCAAATAGAATTGCTGAACCTTTTACAATAATATGAAAATATTTTATTTCCTCATCCTTAAAAAATAGTTTGCTATTTTTTTTGATGTTAAAAACGCTCGAGAGAGCTAGAATATTCTCGATACTTTCAGTTGAAAGATTATCGAAAATTGGAAGTTTTTTTATAAATTCTAAACGATTATTGGTGTGATTATTCATATTTTTTTAGATAAAATTAAATTTTCTTGACCTAGATCAAACACATTTAAATTTTTACAATTAAAGTGATTGACGGGTTTAATTGATTTATTAAATTTAAAATTACCTATTTTGCAGTTTAGCCCTTTAAATTATTATTTCAACAATAAAAAATATTTTATGAATTAATTTATATTTTATCAGCTTCTGAGCGTGGTTTAGAAAAATCTTTAAATCTTTATTGCGTAAAAAAATAGTTGTTATTGTAATCAATTAACAATTGTAAAATTATGAAAAAAGCCGTTATAACCGGAATTAGCGGACAAGATGGATCTTATCTTGCGGAGCTTCTATTATCTAGGGATTATCAAGTCTATGGGGCGTTTAATTGCGATTCAAAAAATTTGAAAAATATTGAGCATTTGCTTGATAAAATTGAGTTAGTTGAATATCAATTAAATGATGAAAAACTTGCCGAAAATTTGATTAAAAAAATTCAACCTGATGAGTGTTATCATCTTGCGGGCTGTAGCTTCGTTGATTATGACAAAAACAATCAAGATTTGATTTTTAATAATAATGTAAATAGCACTAATTTTTTGCTTGAAGCGATAAAAAATTATGCACCAAATTGTCGATTTTTTTTAGCGGGATCAAGTGAAATGTTTGGCTTGTCGAACGAGTCGCCACAAAGCGAAAATAGTATTTTCAACCCGCAAAATATTTACGGAATTTCTAAATTAAAAGCTTTTGATTTGGTGAAAAATTATCGTCAAAATTATAAAATTTTTGCTTGTTGCGGAATTCTCTACAATCATGAATCGCCTAGGCGCAATCACATTTTTTTAACTCGCAAAATTTCACAAAGTGTAGCAAAAATTCATCTTGGAATTGAAGATAAAATTGAGCTCGGAGACATTGAATCGGCTAGAGATTTTGGTTACGCCAAGGATTATGTTGAGGCAATTTTTTTAATGCTTCAAAATTCGCAAGCCGTTGATTATGTTATATCCAGCGGTCAAATTTATAAAATTAAAGATATTTTAAAAATTGCTTTTGATTACGTCAATCTTGATTATAAAAAATTTATAAAAATTAATCCTGATTTTATTCGTCCCTCGCCAAAAATTCAATTATTTGGCGATAATTCAAAGATTAAAAAAGATTTAAATTGGCAACCGCAAACCGATTTAATAAAAATAATTTACGAAATGATTGAAAATGACATTGTTTTGATAAAATCACAAAATAAAATCAAATAATCTAATCAAAAAAATTATAATTTATATTTTATGTCTGACATTATTCCTTTTGATCAACGTGATGGATTTATTTGGCAAAACGGCTCATTCGTTGAGTGGAAAGACGCTACAGTCCATGTTCTAAATCACGGTTTACATTATGCTTCTTGCGTTTTTGAAGGCGAAAGAATTTATAATAAAAAAATTTTTAAATGCACCGAGCACAGTGCTCGCCTTCACGCTTCAGCCAAGATGCTTGATTTTGAAGTTCCTTATTCAATTGAAGAATTAAATAAAGTTAAAAATGAATTAGTTATTAAGCAAAATATTGTTGACGGCTACATGCGCGCCTTCGCTTGGCGTGGTTCTGAAAAAATGGCAATTTCGGCGCAAAATAATAAAATTCACGTTGCGGTAGCTTGTTGGCCTTGGCCTCCATATTACTCCGACGAGGCGCGCAAAGCTGGTTTGAAATTACGCTTTGCCAAATATCGTCGCCCTTCTCCCGAATGTGCACCAATCGCTTCTAAGGCGGCGGGTCTTTATATGATTTGTACAATTTCCAAACATGAAGCTGAAAGAGATGGTTATAACGATGCTTTGATGCTTGATTATCGTGGTTTCTTGGCGGAAGCGACGGGAGCGAATTTATTTTTAATTATGAAAAATGGCGAATTGCATACTCCAAAACCTGATTGTTTTTTAAATGGCATTACGCGTCAAACCGTAATTGAGCTTGCCAAAAAAAGAAATATTAAAGTAGTCGAAAGACATATTATGCCTGAAGAATTAAATGATGCGATCGATGCTTTTTTAACGGGAAGCGCGGCGGAATTAACGCGAATTGGCTCAATTGAAGATATAAAATATACCAATGCCAGCCAAATGACGCTTGATTTGATGCAAGATTATCATAATTTAGTTCGCGGTTTATGATAAAAAAAATCTTAAACATTTTATGCTTAACAATTTTTTTGTGTTGTTGTGTCTTTTTTTATGAAGTTGCAACATCACAACAAACACACGCCCAAAGCGGTGCCCTTCGTGTTAAATCTCATTTAGTTTTCGATAAAAGTTTCTCTGGTAAAGGATTCGCTCTTGACGGTGATTCAATTAAAGTTGGTAAAAAAGAAGTGCGTTTATTTGGACTCGACGCCCCCGAATATAAACAACAATGCCTTGATCAAAATAATCAAGAATATTCTTGCGGAATTATTAGTCATGAATTTTTAACAAAATTGGCGACTGAAAAAAAAGTTGAATGCGTTTACGCCGAAAAAGATAAATATGATCGCTTCCTTGGTAAATGCTTTGTCGGCGGAGTTTCAATCAATGAAGAAATTGTCAAAAATGGTATGGCGGTGATTTATAATTTTACCGAAAGTAGTGAAAAAATGGATGAGTTTGAAAAGCAAGCGAAGGCTAATAAAATTGGTATTTGGCGAGGCAGTTTTGAGCTTCCAAAAGATTATCGTAAACATAATATGAGAAAATAATTATGAAAAAAATTAATGTGGCAATTATTGGCGCTTCTGGCTATACCGGAGTTGAGCTCATTCGCATTTTGGTTAATCATAAAAATGTTGAAATTTCGGCGTTAATTGCCAATAGCAATGCCGGTCAAAAAATATCACAACTTTATCCGCATTTAATTCATTTCAA
>JBIIBR010000192.1:0-2721 GCA_044239285.1 Rickettsiales bacterium
AGTTCGTGATACTTCGAGCGTAAAAAATTCAGCAGTTCCTTTTATATTTTTAACCGCATTGGGGCAAAAAGACAATGTTATAAAAGGCGTCAATTTGAGTGCCAATGACTATTTAATCAAGCCAATAGATTTCGATTTATTAATTGCTAAAGTGAAAGAAAAAGCCGAAAATTCGCAAAGAGTTGAAATTGTTCATAAAGACCAAATTGACAATTTAAAAAATCAAATTTCAATTGTTTTGCCAAAGGATGTTTTTTCTTATCTCGATACCATTACTAAAACCGCTTCTAACCTTAAAAATGAACCTTTTGGACCACTTCCGCATCGTGGCTATCTTGATGAAATTAAGAAAATTTATTTAAATGCCGTAAGCCTAAGATCGGTTATAAATAACAGTCTCGACGCGTCAATAATTGATTTTAAATTAAATGTTGAAGAGGAGGTTGTTTCGATTCATGATTTTTTCGAAGATTTTGTTAAAAATATCGATCAAAGCATTGCCCAAAGAATTTCTCTTGAAGGTGCTCATAATATGAATCTTTTGCCCCAAATTAAAATCGATAAAATTTCTTTAATCGAGGCGGTTGGAATTTTGATTTATGAATTGTTATCAAAAGATGATATTTCAATTCTTAGAATTAGTGCGATGCTTGACCATCTAAAGCAAATCGTAATAATATTTTACTTTGATAATAAAGATTTGGATAATAAGATTAGTGTTGACGAAGCGAAAATTTGGAAGATTCTTGATAGACAAAATTGTCGATTTGAAGTTTTAAAAAACAAAAATAATACTGCAATTATTACTATTCCTGAATATCGCTTAGTATAAATTTTAATAAAAATATTTGTTGATTTATTTTACTAATATAAAATAGTTATAAATAAAAAATTTATTTTTACAATAAATCATTAAAAAAATAAATATTTTTTGACACTTGATATTCTTGGCAATAGCAAAATAATATGATTAAAAAAACACCAAAAATTCATAAAAAAAATTCAAAAAAAAGTGTTGTAAAAAACAAATTACCAATTTTTTATAAAATACTTTTATCGCTATCAATTTTCTTTTTATTAGTGCTGTTCTACTTTGTGGTTCTAGTATCAAGCTCTCCAAGATCAATCAATTACGTCACTCAAAAAATTCAAGAAAATCTAGATAAAAATTTTGATAAACGCATTAAAATCGGTAAAAGTTTTATCAATTTTACCTCTTATGGAAGTTTTAGAATTTCAATTAACAATATAAGAATTTCTTATAAAGAAGAGCTAATTGATAAGAAAAATAATACCGAAATTTCGGCAAAAAAATATTTTAATATTCCAAAAATTGAAGGTGAGTTTTCAATTTTTGAATTAATAAAATTTAATTTAAATCCCCATAAAATTAAAATTTTTAATCCCGAAATTTTTATTGAAAATCCATATAATTTAGCCAGTGTCCAACAAGAAGCCGTTCCTACAGAATCAAATAACAATGAGCAATTATTATTTTTGTTAGATTTTTTGTCATCTTTGAGAAAAAATAAAAATCCAATTGAAAATTTTGAAATCCAAGATGCCAAAATTATCTTTCAAAATCAAAATATTAAATCGATTGTTATTATAAAAAATTCAAAAATTACAGCTAAATTAAACAAAGAAACGCTTGATATTTTTTCGCAAAATTTAATTTATTTTGTAAATAATAAATCCGAATCAAAGCTTGATTCTAATTGCAAATTATCCAAAACTGACGGTTTAAAATGTGATGTTAATATTTTTAATTTTGTTCCCAATTCGATTGCTGATTTTCATCCGATTTTAAAAGATTTAAATAAAATTGATACCAACATTAATGGCTCTACAACCTTGACAATCAATAATAGCAAAGGTTTAAAGAAACTAGATTTTTCACTCCGTGCCGATAAGGGAAGTTTTGAATTTAAAGATTTTTTTAAGGAAAAAATTGATTTTCGCCAAATGATTGTTAGTGGCGGATTTGATGGCGTCAATAAAATTCTTAATATCGCCAAAATCGATGCCGATTTAATTAGTAATATCGCCAATCAAACTGAAATGCCGAATCCTCATTTGACGATGGGTTTATCGATTTCAATACTTGAAAATAACAAAAATAAATATGATTTTGCCATTAAGTTACAAAATGCATTAATCGATGAAGTTGATAGATTTTGGCCGATAAATTTAAGTCAAAACGGAGTGCGAGATTGGGTTTTAAAAAATGTTTCGAATGGTTTTATAAAGCAAGGTTTTGCCAAGTTTGTGATTATTGAAGATGAGCTTGAGTCTAATCTTGAATCGATAAATGCCCAATTTGATTTTGTCGATGTTAATTTAAATTATGATAAAGAATTTCCTGAAATAAATAATCTTTCGGGATTGGCAATGTTCACCAAAAATAATATGAAAATTATTATTCAAAATGGCGATGTTTTGGAAAGTAAAATTATTAATGCTGAAGTCGCGATCGATGATTTTAACATGCCAATTAATATTTTATCAATTAAAGGAAAGCTTGATGGTAAAAGTGGCGATGGTTTAAAACATGTTTCAAATGATGAAGATTTTCATGATCAAATTAATAAATATCTCGACGGCACAGCGCAAACCGATGTCGAAATATATATTCCATTGATTGAAAATTTATTATTAAAAAAGACATTTATTTCGGTTAAATCTAACATATCTAACCTTAGAAATAACAATCTCGCAGGT
>JBIIBR010000006.1:0-15723 GCA_044239285.1 Rickettsiales bacterium
CTTAAATCAAAGTTGAATTCAAAAATAAATTATGGTTTTTGTTCTTACAAATCAATGTTCGCAACAAAATATTTCTCGCTTAAAAAAATCTAAAATAATCAAAATAAAATCAATATAATTTTAAAATTGAAAAGCTCTTTGAGTAGTTAATTTGCGATTAATCACCTTAAAATAAATTTTAGAAATCTGATTTTGTATGGCACGATATTTGGTTTCATAAAAAATTTTGATTGAAGAAAATTTACAATGTTAATAAATGATTTTAATAAGTAATTATTAGTATAAATAATTGTTTAATAATTACTTAAAATCATATGCCAAGAAGAAGACCAAATCAACCATCAACAACAAACCCTGAAGCAAAAAAATATCAGGATTTATATCTTAAAGCTGGATCCAATCCAGATAATTTTGTAAACATTTTTATCGACGAATTTATTAAAAAAAATATAGAATTTAGTGCAATTTCTCAAGAAATTAATGCAATAGAAAAGGCTTTTGGTCGCGAAGATGGTCTAGCAATTATTAAAAGTTTTTTAAATACCAAGTATGTGATTGATGATAATTTTTCATTAACTTTATTTAAAACTTGTTTAGATATAGTATGTTTGCCCAGTAAAAGAATAGATCAAGGTGAACTTATTCAAACTCTAATGATTTGCAAAAGCAAATTATATGGTTCAGTAATGAATGATCACAAAAACATTCCTCAATTCAAAGAAATGATGATTTATTTTCTTGAAAAAACTAAAGCTTTAGCAGATAACAAGGGGGAGGATTTTTTAAATTTAAAATATGAGATCTTTGATTTGCTTAAATTGCCTGGCATTGATGATGAAGTTAAGGATGCAATTATTAAATCACTTAATTTGAAGTCCAGAGCTTTAACTTCAATTATTAAAGGTGATAATAAAGATCTAATTTCTAAAATTTATGAACGCCCCGAATCATTTAATGATCTAGATCAACTAGGAAATGGAGCTCTGCATTATGCCTGTTGCATCGGCAATGTTAATGCTATAATGATCTTGCAAGGAATTGCAGAAATTAATTCTGTAAAAAATTATTTTGGGCATGCGCCATTAAATTTATTTCCCTCAGATCTAAAAGCAGAAAAAAAGAAATTACTTATTTTTGGTAATGATTTAAAAGATACAGAACCTAATCAAAAATTCATTCACACTTTCAAAAATTTAAGCGATGTCGGTAAAAAGCAATTATTTTCTAGTTTTTTGAAACATAAAAAATTTCCAAATTTAGATTCAGCATTAACTGATATAGAGTTGCAAGATTTTTTCGCAACATTTCGTCAAGATGAAGAGGCTTTTCAAAAATTAGCAAATTTAACAAAAGACAAACCAGAAAATCAAGAATTTATTAAACTGATTAATGATTCAAAGTTATTTGATCAAGGTTTTAAAGATGTTTTAAAATTGAAAAGCAAAACACTTGCTGAAAAATTAATTGATTCTTTCAAATCAAAGGATAATGATGATGCCAAAAAACTATTTCTTACCGATATTTTACAAAACACAAATCCCGAAATTCCATCTACAGAAAGTTCATCTCTGAAAGATGATGATGTGTATAATTTTTTTAAAATTTTTCTTAGAAACAATGAGTATGAAGAATTATTTGATAAATTCAGAGATGAGGATGAAGCATTTGCAGATATTAGGATGCAAAAAGAGGGATTAATTGAACCCATCCCTGATGAGCTTGAGCTTGAAGATTTTATAAATTTCTTAAATATTTTTTCTTCTTATGATTTTCAAAAAACATCGGAGGAAATTAAAGCTCAAATTAAAAATTTTCTTTCAAGTATTTCTAAAGAGGATAACATTTTAAATCTTAAAGAGTATATTTTAGAAATTTGTGATAATAAATACATTTTGAGACATGCATTTTCCCCCGATAATCATTTAGCTCTTAGTAATCTATATTTAAATTACCCCGAAGAAACAAAAGAAATTTTTACCCATGAAAAATTAGCAATTTTATTAGATTCTGATTTGCAAGTTGTACAAAAGCAAAAATTATTGATTAAAGTTTTGGAAATGGATTCTGATGAAAGTGAAAAATTGGGTTTGATTAAATCTGCACTTAAATCAACTTGGAGTAAGAGTGAAATTTTTTTTCTGAATCGAGAAAGTGATGAAGTGAAAGAATTATTAAAAAAATTAAATGTTCAACAAATTACAGAAATTTATTTTAGTTTCAAAGATTTAGCAAACAATCCTGATGTGATTTTTCTGGATGATTATTTTTTCAATTCCAACAGATTTAATTATGATCAAAAATCTGTTTTTCTTGATTATATTCTAGCTAATCCTGATCTTTTAAAAAGAGAAACAATTTTGGAGGATTCAGATTGTAGTATATTCAAACATTTTAGCATTACTTTAATTAAATCGGAATTCGCTAATTTTGTTAGTAATTATAACCCAAAAGCGCAAGAGAACTTACTCTCAACCGCTCTAAATTCCGAAAACATTAGTAAAGTAGAAAAAATTGATTTATTAACAGATCTTTTAGCAACGAATGATGAAAAAAAATTAAATTTAATTTATGATTATTTTTTGAACAAAAACCTGGCTTCCGCTCAAGAATTATTGACTCAAGAAGTTGTTGGGGCATTGTTTGCATCTGATTTAGATCAAGAAAAAAAATTAAATTTGGGGAGAAAGATTTTAAGCTATGATGGTTTAGATGAAGAATTAAGGGCAAATATTTCTCCTTTCTTACCCGCAGAATTTCTTTCTTCCCTGAGTCGTGACCAAAAAACTGTTGAATCTGAAGTGAGAATTAATGAAAGTGCTAATTTTTCAGCTCAAAGAGTAGGGGAAAAAAGTAGATCTTCGTCGCCAGATCAAAACCCTTCGCAAGATTCTTCGTCGCCTGTTGAAGTTGATTCAAATGGGTCTTCACCATCAAATTTAGGATCATCCGAAACCAATCTATCAAACACTTCAGGATTTTCTGCAATCAGAACAAGTGGAAGCGATAACAAATCTCCATCACCCATCGAAATTTCTTCCGCAGGCTCCGCCCCTTCATCACCGGTTCAAGAAATCTCCGCAGGTTCCGCATCACCTGTTTCTCAAGGCGTTTCCACCTCGACTTCAATTACTAGTGCGACGATTGGAATGGGATCTCCAGAACCCCAAACCCTAAGCGCTATTTCAATTGTGGATAACGTTCCTTCGGTTGATGATTATAAAGATTTAATTATATTATTAACGGGCAGAGTTTCCAATGGTTTTCATGATGTTCGCTCTTATGTTTCGACCCAAGAAACTTGTGATCCAAAATTAAAAAGATTTTGCATCGGTTACCAAACAAGTGGCGGAGATGATGGAAAAAATGGAGCTCTACCCACTTTAAAAGATGATTTTCATAAAGAACATTTCGAGCCATTATTTAGAAAAATTTTCCTCAGAAATACCAAATTTGATGAATCAAGATTAAAATCATATTTATATTCGATTTTAGCAATTTCGTGTGGACATCAAGAATCAGCTCCTTGTTTCCTTAAAGATTATGAATATCTTATCGAGGGAAGAGGAGATATGAGAATTAACGGAGTTGGTCATGGTTCTTGGATTAAAAATGCGCAAGATTATGTGAGATTAAAAGAGATAATAAGAGACATGGACAAAATTCATGAAGAATCCATTGAGCAAGGTACGATAATTTTTACAGAGAATAATTTATCTAGATGGATGATAACACAGGTTCAAGATAAAAAAATTGAAGAAGTTAAATTTTTGGATAATAAAAAATTTGTTAACAACTTAATTACAGCTTTTGAAAATAAAAATTCAGATGCAAAATCATTAGAATTGAATGAAGCTGAAGAATATTTTAAGGATTTTTTGAAAGATAACACAAATTTTTTTAAAAATTTATGTTCGATTAAAGATTCTTCAGAGGATAATGAAAATAAAAAATTGGCAACTTATTTATTTGATAAATTAATTGAAGAAAGTAAAAGTTCAATTCTTGCTTCTGGTAAATCTGATCAAATAATTGCTTTAGAATTAATTAATTTAGATACTTTAAAAGAAAATTTTGCAGAAAAAATTTCGACTTTTAATGAAAAATTATCGAGTGATAAACCTTGGAGCCTTGATTCCGAAGAACATTTGATTCTTAATTTAATATTAGAAATACCAACTGATGTTAAAGATATTTTACAAACAAAACACTCACAAATTGATAGTTCTTTTAGGGTAAGTAAAAACATTAAAAATTTTAGTGAAAGCTTAGGAAACAGAGAGTCGATATCTAAATTTCGAGAAATTTGCGAAAAAAGAGCTGAAGAATATTCTAAAGAAATTTCAGTAATGAGAGCTTCGCCATCTAGCTTAGGAAGATAAAATATAAATCTTCAAATGGGCAATTTTATCTCGGATTTTATCAAAAAATTACTTAATTCTTTTAAATTTTTTGATATAATTTGGATATATTTTTTTAGTATAATTTTGTATAATTTTGCATTCCATCATTTTTTCTGGCGACATTTTGTGAATATGAAATGATTCAATGTTTGGAATTCTTATCACTGTAAAATTTTCGTTACTTTTTTCGCGCATTTTTCTATTATAATCATTAATTATAGCTTGCTCAACCTCCTTAGCGTAAGCGAATCGAATCATAAATTTTTTATTTTCTGGGCAGATAATTTCAGTCGAAATATTGCTTCTTTCAATTTCGCTTTGACTTGGTGAACAAGAAAAAATAAAATACATAACGAATGTTAATAAAAATATTTTATCGAGGAATAATGGCTCCGATATTTTCATAAATTGTTTTGAAAAAATTACTTTTGTGACCTTCAACAAAAGTTTTATTTTGATTGAAAAAATATTCATTATCTTCATCGTCCAAATCAAGTTTTTTAATATAATTAACTCGCTGTTCATCATCGAATTTTAATACCAAAACATCTCTCTCCACAATGTTTGGTTTGAAAAATAAAATATATTTAATATTTTCCGAATAATAAATCCAAATCTCTTTTTCTTTGGTGAAAGAAATTATGGTTGGACTTCCTAAATTTTTCAATAAAGTATTTTTTGAAGTTACCCCTTTTTTAATGAAATTTATATCATTATTTTCAAACATATATCCAGATTTATCAACCCTGAAAGAGCAGGCGGAAACAATGAAAAGAAAAAGTAAAAAAGTAAAAAATTTCATTTTTATAAAATTGAGAGTTGCATTTATTTAATCTTGATAATATGATTTTGTTTTATTTATATGGTTTACATTTTATATTTAATTAATTTTTATTTAAACCAATTTTTTAATTTTATTTTTAATTTTTATGGCAGTTCCTAAAAAGAAAAAATCAAGCTCTAGAAGCTCTATGAGAAGAGGAAGCAACGGCACATTTGAAGCTGATTTTCCAAATGTAATTGTTGATAAATCTTCCGGAGATTTTAAACTATCTCATCATATTTCTCCAGATGGAACTTACAACGGTAAGCAAATAATCAAAAAGAAAGTTAAAAAACCTTCACAAGAATAAATCATCGTGGCTGAAAAACTTAACATCGCACTTGATTGTATGGGTGGAGACAAAGCCCCTCAGATTGTTATCGAGGGGGCTGATTTAATTGCTTCAACCAATCATAATGTTCATTTTTTATTATTTGGTAATTCAAAGAAAATTTTACCAATATTAAATCATTGTCGTTATTTAAAAGGACGCTATGATTTAATTCACACCGACGAAGCTGTTTCATCTGACGAAAAACCCTCCAATGCCCTGAGAAGACTTACTCAATCAAGCATGCGTCTTGCTATTGATTCGGTAAAAGATGGCAAAGCCGATGTTATTATTTCGGCAGGAAATACTGGAGCTCTAATGGCGATAGCTAAAGTCGTATTGAAACCACTTTCTTCCATCGATCGTCCCGCAATTGTTACTTCAATTCCGAATAAAAAAAATGGTGGCACAGTTTTTCTTGATATGGGTGCCAATATCGAATGTGATGCTCCGGTGTTGTTCCAATTCGCGGTAATGGGCAGAGCTTTTGCGCGTTCGGTATTAAAAATTGATAATCCAAAAATTGGCGTTTTAAATGTTGGCTCCGAAGAGCTGAAAGGTCATGAGCATGTTAAAAATGTTGCCAATCTTTTGCGAAATAGCGAATTAAAAAATGATTTTTACGGTTATGTTGAGGGCGATGATATCGTCAAGGGAACCGTTGATGTTGTTGTAACCGACGGCTTTACCGGCAATATAACTTTAAAAACGCTTGAAGGAACGGTTAAATTTATTTCATCACTTATTAAAGAAGGTTTTACTTCTTCAATTTGGTCAAAAATTGGTTATTTATTAGCATCAAATTCATTAAGCAAAGCCACTAAAAAAGTTGATCCGCGCATGCATAATGGAGCAATGTTAATCGGCTTAAATGGAGTTGTTATAAAAAGCCATGGAAGCACTGACGGCATTGGTTTTGCCAATGCTATTAAAGTTGCAATTTCATTAATTGAAAATAAAATTAATGAAAAAATAATCGAAGAAATTAAATTAAATGAAACGGCGATCACTAACGCCATAAACCCCAACAATTCAGCGTCAAAAAGCTCTGAATTTAACTAAAAAAAACATGAAAATTTTTGCAAAAATTACCGCAACTGGTTCATATGTTCCAAGCAAAATTGTAACAAATTTTGATTTATCACAAGAAGTTGAAACCAGTGATGAATGGATTGTTGAGAGAACGGGAATCAAGCAACGCCACATCGCCGACAAATCAGAATTAACCTCGGATTTAGCTTTTAAAGCTTCACAAAATCTTTTAGAAAATTATCAAATAAAAGCTGAAGAAATTGATATGATAATCGTGGCAACAACTTCGCCAGATTTAACATTTCCATCAACCGCTTGCATTTTGCAACATAAATTAAAGGCGCACAAAGCCTTTTGTTTTGATGTTCAAGCGGTGTGTTCGGGTTTTGTTTATGCAATTTCAATTGCCAATAATTTTATTCAAAATGGCTCGGTAAAAAAAGCTTTGGTGGTTGGAAGCGAAACTCTTTCAAGAATTGTTGATTGGAATGATCGCAACACTTGCGTTTTATTTGGAGATGGAGCGGGAGCGGTTATGCTCGAAGCTAGCACTGAAGAAAATTGTGGAATAATTTCTTATTCTCTTCATTCCGACGGCTCTTTAATTGATATTTTAAAAACTTCGGGTGGCTCTTCATTCAATCAGAAGGCTGGATTTATTGAGATGTCGGGACGCGAAGTCTTTAAACATGCCGTCGAAAAAATGGCAAATTCGGTTTTGGAAACTTTAGCGAAAGTTAATTTAACGGTTGATGACATTGATTTGCTGGTTCCGCATCAAGCCAATTTACGCATTTTAAATTCAGTTGCCACGCGTTTAAAAATTCCACTCGAAAAAGTTATTATCACTGTTGAAAATCATGCTAATACGTCAGCGGCGTCGATTCCCTTGGCTTTAGATTTTGCTAATAAAAATAATAGAATTAAAAAAGGCGATTTAATCATTCTCGAAGCCCTCGGGGGAGGGCTCACCTGGGGATCAATCGCCCTAAGATGGTAAATTAAGCTTCATCTTTTTGGCTAAAAATCCCTAAAAAGCCTCAGCCGTATGTCCATACGGCTTCATTTTTTAAAGATTTTTATCTCAAAAATATTTTGCTTAATTATTCCGCTTAATTTTGCTTAATTATTCCGCTTAATTTATTTCGTTTAGTTAATCTGCTTTTAAAGATTTTTATCTCAAAAATATTTTGCTTAATTATTTAACTTCATTATTTTGCTTGGTTACTAAACTTATAAAAAAATTTTAACTTTTTTGCCGATAGGAAATAATCTTGTTTCGATATAAATAAAAAATTATCAAATATGGAAATAAAAAAATACAAAGCTTTTTCTTTGATAGAAATTTCTATGGTTATTGTCATTATTGGCATTTTGATTGCAGGAATTTCAACTGGCATTGATTTATATAATGATGCTAGAATAAGTAAAGCTCAATCCCTTACGAAATCTTCAAAAATTCCAAGAATTCCTGATTTAGCTTTGTGGCTTGATTCGGTTTCTTCGGAATCTTTTACAAAATCAATGTTGCAAGATGAAAAAATTGCTAATTGGAAAGATATAAATCCTTTTTCTAGCAATAAATTAGAGGCTTATCAAACTTCGGAAGATTTCAAACCAACATATAATTTTAATTCAATTTCTGGATTGCCAGCTGTTAAATTTAACTCAACTTGCATGAGAGTTGATCTTGATATTCACTATTTACAAAGACCTAACATTACCGTATTCGCTGTTTTTAAAATTAACGGTACTATTGGTAACTGGGGAAATCCTTTATTTGGAAATGATTCTGCACAATGGGGTAGATTTTTACTTTTAATTAAAGGATCAGTTTTAAATAATATGGCTATTTCTAATGGCAATGGAACCCTTACAAAAACATTTAATACCACTTTAAATAATCCATATCAGTTAACTTATGTTTCGCAACAATCAGTAACAAACGGCTCTTATTTAAGACGCAATGGAGTATCATCATCTCTTCATACCGAAACTTTTCAACTTCCTCAAAATAGCTGGATTAATTTAGGTTCTGCTGGAAGTGGAACTTCTGGGGGATGCGGTTTGTTATCAAATTTTGATTTGGGTGAATTTATAATTTACGATAGAAAGTTAAGTGATAAAGAGATAATCGATGTTGAAAATTATCTTAACAAGAAATGGGAAATTAAATAATTTCCATAACTATGGTGCTGAAGACTTGACGAGTATTTCCGTAAAATATAGGTTTTTTAAGGCTTAAATTATTTCAAATCCTCTCAAAATAACCCATAAGAGACTCTATATATTTAGGCTTTGCAAAAAATATTATTCAGAAATATGCAGTTAGAATTTGATTATTTTAACAATATTTAAAGGTGAGATTTGGTTAAACAAATCCCATTTTTAATGATCATTGATTGAAGAATTTCAAAAAACTTGATATATTATTTTAAATTATTTACAAGTAATTAGTAGTAAAAAAATTTAAATGTAATATCTTTATGCTATCTTCATCTGCTCATGAAATTGAACCAATTAGCAAATTTTATCTTAGCGAAGAAAATTTTAAAACTCTAATCGAAGCTTGTAAATTAACATTTAAAGAACAATTAGAATTTAATCAAAAATTTAAAATCAAAGCTGATAAACCCAAAGATGAAACAGCCGAGAAGTTAAAAATTTTTTTGCGAGAAAAATTAAATGAAGCTTTTAAAGATAAAGATAAATTAACAGAATATCGAGATGCGATAAGTGCCCACAAAACATCTACCGATCGCGGAATTCACGATGGTTTTCATGTTGCTAGCGTCGCTTTATATGCCAGAAATTTTCTAAAAATTTATCAAGATAATAAAGAATTATTTTCGCCAGAAATTCAAAAGCAAATTGAAGAATTTGATAATCCACAAAAAATTAGAGATTTAGAAATTTTATGGTTGATGCATGATGTTGCCAGAGTAAATAAGGGTCATGATCAAGATGAATATAAAAATGCTTTTTATGTCGCCTTAATGCTCAGAGAAATGGGAGATGAAAGATTTCAAGGCGATGCAATTAGCCAAGAGGGTCTAAAAATGATTATGGATTTAGCTTCAAAAGAAAGCGACACCAAAGATAAATCCTTGATGTCAAAATTAATTCAGTCCTCGGATTCTTTGGCAATTTTAAGAGATCCGCATTTTAGAGACGGTTCAACTGCTTATAATTTTGATTTAAATGATGTTTTTAAAGATTTTTCAGAAATTGATTATGCTCACGCACCAATAAGAGATAAATTGCAAAAATCAATAAGAGAATCGGTATCTAAAATATCGTTAATAGAAAAAAATCCAGACATATTGCTAGAAAATTTGGAGTGTCAACAAGATCCTCAAAAAGTTTTTTTAGAGCATCAAAAAACCATTTTATTGATGAATGCTTTTGACGAAGGATTAGAGATGTTAAAAACTGACGATACTGCTCTTCCCCGCCATGAATTAAGTGGTATGTTTTATGTTCACGTAATGGGAGTGGGAGCGTTCTCACCATATCCATTAGATAAACAGGGTCAAAAATTTATATGTGCAACTATTTTAAGTAGTTTGGGAGTTATAAGGGGTTACGCTGATAGAAGTTGGCGCAATAATCCTGTTTTGATTTTGGGTTGGGAAGGCGATAGTGGCGTAGTTTGTTCGTCGGGATTTAAAACCGATATTGCATCTGTTACATTATTTAATTCAGGTCAGAATTTTGAATCAAATATTGAGGCGTCTTATTGGGTTCAGATGAGGCAAAGAGATGGTTTGCATGCAAGTTATTTTGATAAAATGATTTATACGCAAGAAAGAATGGCTGAAAAACTTCAAGAGATGATTACGAGAAGAAATCATCCAGAACTTGATATTTCCGATGGAGAATATCTTTTATTAGATGAAGTTGGCACGACAAAAACTGGAAGAGTTGGAAAAGAGAGGTATCAAGAAGGTTATTCGGCGCCGCATCATGAAGTAAGAACTAACTCAGGTGAATTAAGACATAATGAAATACATATTTTAAATTCAGTTCATATTGTACATTTTGTTGGAATCGCAAGAGATGTTTTTGAACACACTCCAGCTCATAAGGTGGGTAAATTTTCCGATTTTTCTCACTTCGGATTATTAAGATTAAAATTTTATAAAGACCAAATTAATTTTGAAAAGCAAAGATTGTTAAGTTTAGACAAACCGATGGAAGATGAAAAATTCAAAAATTGCTTTGAATTTGAGTTGTCAAGGGTCACCAATGTGTTTGAAAAAATTAGACATCTAGAAAAATTAAAACAAGAATTGGAAGGTAACACTAAACATCCTCTTATTGAAAAATCAGTCCAGAAAAAAATTTCCAAAGAACCAGAATTTAAAGGTTTTAAATTCCAAGATTCCGAAGCAAACAGAAAAATTATTCGAGAAAGAAAGATCAAAAAATTTGATGATGAGTTAGGCAGATTGTATAAAAAACTTGAAGAATTTGAAAAGCCCGAAAGTTTTGGATTCACAGATCTTAAAGCTAAAGCTGATGAAATATCTCAAAAAGATAATCTTTCTCAAGAAATCAAAGAATGGAAAGATGGTATTATGAGAGATGAAAGAGGTAAAGCTTTTGATTTCGCCATTTCAAAAGTTCAAGAAGGATTGAAAAAAACAACTCAAATGGCTTTATATGATATTTTTAATCCGCAAGAAATTAAAATCTTAAGCGATGAGGAATATCAAAAAAAATTCGTTAAAACTCCAGAATTATTTAGAGAATTGTGTGAAAGAAAAAATTATTCATCAATATTATTGCTCTTTACAAAAAAAGAGATTAATAAATTATCAAAAGAGGGAGCTGACTCTAAATTGAGAGACGGTTCAGAATTACCAAATTATCTAACTATTTATTCAGAAACATTAGATAAAGTTGATTCATCTAAATTGGGGCTTTTAATAAAAATGGGTTTGGATATTTATAGTCTCCCCGATGCATCTGATAACCAAGAATATCAAGTTCGCTGTGGAGTTACTACAATTCTTGCGTCTGCGCGTGAACATAAAAAGACATTTTGCTTTGCTCCATATCAACTTCCAGAATCTTTTTTTATTTTTAAATATAAATTGGAAAATCCTGAAATTCTTAAAAAATTGACTACATTTGGAGTATTATTTTCAGAAGATGCCATTCCCTACGATACTTATATTGATGAAGAATTTAAAATAAGAAAATTTGATAATTTTTTAAAAGATCCAAATATTATAGAGGAAGATTTTAGAAATAATTTATTAGAAAATCTACAAAAATATAGCTCCGAAAGTGATCTTACCGCAATCGAAACTAATTTAAAATTTATGTATATAGCTCACAATCTTCAAGAAGGTACGGTTACCTTAAATGGCTTCGGTTTACTTAAAATGTTTGAGAAACATCCCAATTTAATAAAAGATGATGAGCAAATGTCCGCTTTAGTGAATAAATTGAAAATTCTTAGAGGCGATAGAAATCCAGATAGAGCTGTTGCATCGGCACAGCAAAGTAGCTTGGTATTTGCAACCCCTCCTGCAAGTCGAAATTCCATGGGAACAACCTAAGTTTTGTAGAAATTTTGGCACTATCTAAAATTATTTTTTTGACTATTTTTTAATCACAAATTAAGTTGGAAATATAAATTATTTTAAAATATTCGCTAATTATTTTTATGTTAAGAAAATCTGGTACTAAGCCTTTAGAATCCAGAAAGCCACTTTTAAGCGAAGAAGAGATAAGAAAATTATTGGGCGAAGATGGTAAAAAAGAACAAATTCCCGAAGCTAAAACATTTAAAAATATAGAAGAACAAATTCCCGATAAAAATAAAATTCTAGATAAATATAAGGAATCCAAGAAAGAAAGAAACTTAATCAAAATAATTTCTCATCGAAAACTTTTAGAAAAACATAATTACACTCAAAATATTTTATAATAAAATTTAAACTTAGAAATATGATAAATTATTATTTTTAATTATTTTACTAAAATTCTGATGATTGTGGAGCGGAGTTAATATCTTTTATTGAATTATATTTGGTTTTTTCAATAGTTATTGCCCATTTTTTTGATAAATATTCCATCACGGAATATCTTTCATTTTCAATTAAATCTCTATCGAAAATTATAATTTCGCCAATATTTCCATTATAATAGTCATTTTGTTTTTGGGCAATTCTTCCCTTGCTGTAGCTTGCTAAGGGATTTTTTTTACTAGAATTGGAGGACAAAATTGAATTGTTTATCCAATAAATTGATCCATATTCGGAGGTAAAAATTATATTATGAATATTTGGTTCGTTATTTTTTGGATAATTAAATTCTGAGAATAATGTTGTTTGTGAATTAAGGTGACTATATCTTATTTTGTTATTTCCGTAATATCCAAAATTAAGTAAAGTAGAAGCTGATGTGAAAATTCCATCTAGAAAGCCACCAATAAGGCTACAATTTTTTAAAGACGCACAATTTCCTTTTTTTTCTACGACAAAAATAGTATAATTTTTATTAACTAAAAAATTTCCGCTAAATTCAAGAAAGTCGTTAACGCCATCGAAATAAAGAGAGTGAATATTGTTGATGGAATTTTTTTGAAAAGCTGGCTGATTGCCTGAGGTCGATTGGATTGAATGATTTTTTTCCAAAGATGAATCTTTCCACCTTGAGATTGTTGTATTATTTTCAATTGTCAATTTATCCTTGAAATCGGCATCAACGCTATAAACATTATTTGAAACTGAATCATACCAAAGCATCAAATCAGAAATCCTTCTAACCCTTGAATTTTGAGTTAGTTGCATAGCACTACTTACCCTTGAGTCAGTATATAAATCTATTCCAGATGAAATTCCTAAAATTAAAATTCCGATTATTAATAATACCACTGAAATTTCGATCAAAGAAAATGCTTTTATAAATTTTTTTCTTTTCATCCCGACTTGAGCAACCACGATCAACAAAATTCCCCAATCCAGTAAAATCAACTATTCCCAGCGATATTTTTTATCTTTTGTCATACTAGCTCTAGTTTTTCCTAAAATTTACTCTAAAATCACCCACTCTTTAAAACCTTTTTCAATATTATTTATGTTACATATCAGAACTACAAAAACATCTTCAAAGGCTACTGCCGTGCAGGTTGTTGAATATGTTCGAAGAAAAATGGTGATATTAATTCACGTCGGAAGTGCGCATAGTGAGGAAGAAATTTTGTCTTTGAAACAAATTGCGTCTGAGTGGATTTTAAAAAACGATAAACAAACTTCTTTATTTTCAACTTTGGATAAAAAAAATTCATCATCCTTAATTGCGCTAGATAAATGCCAATATCTTGGCTTCAGATATCAATTACTATATGATGTTTTAAGTAATTTATCAATCTTGTTCAAATTTCATTTATTACCAAATTATAAAATTTTAACTGATTTAATAATCGCAAGAATAGCATCTCCTGGGTCTAAAATTCATTCTTTAGAATTTCTTGAAGGATTCTTTGGTATCAAGCATTCACGCCGAGATCTATATCGCAATTTGGCGAGTTTTGTTCATTTAAAAGATGATGTAGAGGCAAAAATAATAAGTATCGCTAAAAAAGAATTTGCCTTTAATTTTTCATTTGTTTTTTACGATCTTACAACGCTTTATTTTGAAAGTTTTGAATCTGATGATTTGCGTAAAATTGGATTTTCTAAAGATAATAAAACCAATCAGCCACAAATTATGATCGGCCTTCTAGTCAATGATGACGGCTTTCCAATCTCGTATCAAGTTTTTGAAGGAAATAAATTTGAAGGACATACTTTAATGCCCTCAATTCTTGCAATTAAGAAAAAATATAAAATCGAAGAAATGACTGTGGTGGCGGATGCAGCGATGATTTCTGATGATAATGTATTCTTTCTAAAATCAAATAATTTGAATTATATTGTTGGTGCCAGAATTGCAAATCTTTCAATTTTTGACATTGAAAAAATCAGTAAAGAATTAAATTTGAAAGATAACGCAACATTTAGAATAAAGACTTCCAAAGGTATTTTAATTTGTCATTTTGCGAATAATCGTTATCGCAAAGATAAAATTGAAATGGAAAAGCAAATTAATAAAGCAAAATTTTTATTAAAAGAATCTGATCCAAATCCTGCCAGAAAAAGAACCAAGTTTTTACAACATAAAAATAATGATAAAAATAATTACGAACTTAATCAAAAGCTGATTCATAAAACCTCGTTGTTACTTGGAATTAAAGGCTATTACAGCAATTTAGAGAATGTAAATGATATGGAAATTATCGCACAATATCGCAATCTTTGGCGCGTAGAAAAAGCCTTTAGAATTTCGAAAAGTGATTTGCAAATTAGACCAATATTCCATTTTAAAGAATACAGCATTCACGCTCATTTATTGGTTTGTTTTATGGCACTAGCGATTTGTAAATTTATCGAGATTAAAACCGAAATGTCAATCCAGTCAGTCCTGAAGCTACTTCGCGGAGTTACTGATGCTAGAATTTTTGATAAGGTTAGTAAGCGTGAGGTTGTTTTGAGATCAGAGATTAGGAGTGAGATTGCGGAGGTTTTGAGGAAAGTTGGTTTGTCATACTAGTTTGCTCAAGTCGGGAATGAATCGCGACATCCGCGATGAACTTTTAGTTTTTTTTGGAATTTTTTTGTGGATTGGCGCTTCGTCGCTTTTCTCAATCAAAATTTTATTTTGATTTCGAAGACGACTTGCGACTGGGATTGCGTCACTTCGTTCCTGATCCCGTTTCTCGCTAAAAATAGCCGTTTAGGCTATTTTTTTTACGCGAGAAACCTTACGCCCTGATCCCGTTTCTCGCTAAAAATAGCCGTTTAGGCTATTTTTTTTACGCGAGAAACCTAAAAATAGCCGTTTAGGCTATTTTTTTAACGCGAAGAGCCCTCAATGGGAGAGCGATTGCACCGAATGCGTTACGAGTTCTATTAAAATTGTAGGGGCGTAAGGAAAAACCACTCACCCCAACCTTCTTCCCGCTTGCGGGAAGAAGGGATTGGATCGATTATTCTTTGGTTAAAATTATAAAAAGTAACCTGGTACCTTTTTCTTGGTTAAAATTATAAAAGTAACCTGGTACCTTTTTCTTATAAATTTTT
>JBIIBR010000137.1:0-4029 GCA_044239285.1 Rickettsiales bacterium
ATTGAATTTATAATGTTTCTGTTAATATTTTTCTGTTTCGGCATCTTTTTTAAATTTGGAGATTATGATATTTTAATGAAAATATCTTTAATTTTTATGATAGCTTTAAATTCAAAAACTTGGTATATTGATTTTTTAACAAAGTACAAAAAATATACCTTTGTTGGCGCGGTTTTTGGTTCAAATGCAGTTGAGGCTAAAATAAAAATTATTGAACAGATTAAATTAAATAATAAAGAAAATCCTGAAGAAATTATATTTAGCGAATCTTTGCTAAATCCAAAATATTTTAAGTAAATCTGAGGTTTTTTAATGAAAATTATAATTATTGATTATGGAGCGGGAAATGTTCAATCCGTCTCTAACGCCATCAAAGAAATTGACAGCCAATCCGATATAATTATTTCAAATAAAGTGGCCGATTTAAAATCGGCAAACTATTTTATTTTACCCGGAGTTGGTGCTTTTGGCGACTGCATGGAAGGGCTTAAAACGGTCGACGGCTTTCTTTCCGAATTACGTAATCAAGTCTTAAAATACAAAAAACCTTTTTTAGGAATTTGTGTTGGCATGCAAGTTTTGGCTTCCTCAGGCTTAGAAAATGGCGAGCATCAAGGTTTGGGATTTATCAATGGTAAAGTTGAAAAAATTGTTGGCGATGAGAATTTAAAAATTCCGCATATGGGCTGGAATTCGTTAAAAATAAAACAGCCAAAACACCCGATTTTTAAAGATATAAAAGATGAAGAAAATTTTTATTTCGCCAATTCTTACCACTTTATTTGCCAAAATGATAATAACGTTTTGGGCTATGTAGAATATGGTTCGAAGATTAATTCAATCATTGCTAAGGATAATATTGTTGGTGCGCAATTTCACCCCGAAAAAAGTGGCGAAGCGGGGCTAAAATTTTTGAAAAACTTCTTGGCTTGGCGCCCTTAAATTCTGATTCAAATGAAAATTTCAACCTTAATTGAAAAATCTTTATTTGACGAAAAAAGAGGATATTATAAAACCAAAAATCCAATTGGTAAAAATGCCGATTTCATAACTTCTCCCGAAATTTCACAAATCTTCGGAGAGCTTGTGGCTGTTTATCTCCTTCATATTGCATCTAATTCAAAAAATAAAATTTCTTTGGTCGAAATGGGTGCGGGTAAAGGCACATGGTTTAAAGATATTTTGCAAAGCATAAATAAATTAGCTCAAAAAAATAATCCGCAAGCGCTTGATTTTCTAAGTCGAACGCAGTTTCATATTGTTGAAATAAATCCAGTTTTGCAAAAAATTCAGCAACAAAATTTGCAAAATTTTTTAATAAAATGGCATAAAAATTTTGATGATTTTTTGAAAGAAAAAAATGGTGAAATATTTTTTATCTCGAACGAACTTTTTGATTGCTTCGCCATTGATCAATATGTTAAAACCAATGAGGGTTGGTGCGAGAGATTAGTAAGTTTTAGCGAAAAAAAAAATTTAAAAAATCCACAATTTTTTCTTGAAAAATTTAATGTTAAAACTCAGAATTTTGTTAAAGAAAAATTGGGAAATTTTTTGACGCAAAATGCGCCGTTAAATGCAGTTTTTGAATATTCCAAAACCGCTCAAGAATTTATGATAAAATTGTGCGAAGCCATTAAAAAATATGGTGGAATGGCAATTAATTTTGATTATGGTTATTTCGAATATGATTTTTCTAACACCTTGCAAGCCATAAAAAATCATCAAAAAATTTCATTTTTAGAAGGGCTTTTTGATTGCGACATCACCGCTCAGGTTGATTTTTTGGCTCTCGATAAAATTGTTAAAAATTTTGGGCTTAATTCTTCTTTAATTACGCAAGAAGAATTTTTATTAAGCTTGGGAGCTCAACAAAGAGTTGAGTTTCTGCTCGAAAAAAATCCGCTTTTATCACGAGAAATTTTAAGTGGATTTTCACGATTGGTTGCTAAAAACCAAATGGGCTCGCTTTTTAAATCCCATATTTTTTGGAAAAAATAAAATAAATCGATTAATGCATAAAATAAATTGCAAACAAAATTTTAAAAACTAAAAATAAAATTCAAAATCTTTTTACCTTTAATTTATTTTCAAAAATGACTCTTAACATATTCAAAACAATTCAAAGATTCAGAAAAAACCGTAAAGGATTTTCTCTCATCGAAATCTCGGTAGTAATTTTAATAATCGGCGTTTTAATCGCCGGCATTTCTCAGGCTTCAGATATGATTGATGACTCAGCTTTAAAAGGAGCTAGAGCCGGTTCAAGAGGATCAAGGGTTCCTAGGGTTAAAGATTTAGTTTTGTGGTTAGATGCCACCGCCGACGGCGCCACTCTTGCTTCAGCTTCTTCAACTAAGCAGGCTGTTGATGGTGATGCTGTTACAGTATGGAAAGATTCCAATCCCAACTCAAGTTCCAAGTTTACATTAGTCGGAACCTCCTTTTTTAATTCCAATAAAATCAGCGGATTACCTGGAATTACGCTCAGCAGTGCGTCATCAAATAATTTTAAATTAACCGATAGATTTGATAATTCTACCGGAGAATATACGATTTATTTAGTTTATCAGCCTGTTGCATTACCAGCTTCTGGTACGGTTGGTGTTATTATGGAAAAAAGAAATGCAACCTCGGCGATTTTTCCTTACAGATTAGAAATTGACAGTGGTGGATTTTATAGATATTCTAACAGTAATAATTTTGTGCTTTATGGCTCAAAGAAAGCCTCGGCAGGAAATATTGATCTGATAAGGATTACGCGCTCATCAGCTGGATCGGTTGTTTTAGAGGTGGATGGCTCTAGTGCCTCTGGAACTTCGGCGACTCCGATTAGAAATAATGATGAATTAGTAATTGGAGCTCGAAACGGAGCAACTATGTCTAATTATGTAAATGGTCGAATCGGCGAAGTGATAATTTATGAGCGTGATTTAGTTGAAACTGAAGAAGCAGATATTGAAAGTTATTTATATAAAAAGTGGAAACTTAAAAAAGAAACCTCATTAGTCTTGGGATCTTGCACTATTCCTGGTGCTGCCGCAAATATTGCGGTTTCGTCTGTTCCGCTGGGGACAACTACGGTTCCTTGCTTGGCTACACATACTGGTGGCGTAACTTTAACTTGCGCTACTGCCGGCGCTCCCGCTACAGTAAATGCGGGAACTTGCACACAAGGTTGCATTATCGATTCTTCTATCTACGTAGTTGCAAGCGGAAATTATACTATTGCGGCTGGAACCGGGCCAAGCGTTACTTGTAAAATCAATTCCGGAATGACCAGAACTACTTCTTGTAATGGTGGTACTGGGGTCGTCACTTATGGAGGCGCGGTATGCGTTGCTCCATAATAATTTTTCCATCTCGTCCAAAATGCAGTTTTGGACGAGATTGGCATAAATTTAAATCCGACTTTAATGATTTTTAAATCAAGTTGGTATTCAATTGAACTTTTAGATTTCCGCTTTATTATTTTTCTATTCAAATAAATTTAATAATCTTGAATCATGAAAAATATTCAAAAAATTTCCGCAGAAAATAGCGATAATTACGATTTTAATTACCAAAATTTAGACCAAAATATTCAACAAGATTGGCAAGTCGAAGAGGTCTTAAAATTATTTTCAATGCCCTTTAACGACTTGATTTTCAAGGCTTCAGCCCTTCATCGTCAAAATCATAATCCTAATGAAGTTCAAATTAGCACTTTGTTAAGCATTAAAACCGGAGCCTGTCCCGAAAATTGCAAATATTGTCCGCAATCAGCGCATTACGATACGGGCTTAGAGAAGCAAGCGTTGATGCCAATTGATAAAATTTTAGAATCGGCGGAGAATGCTAAAAAAGCTGGAGCTTCTCGGTTTTGTATGGGGGCGGCGTGGCGCAGTTTGCACGATCGCGATGTCGAAAAAATTTGTGAAATTGTCGAAGCGGTCAAAGAAACTGGCTTGGAAACCTGCATGACTCTAGGCATGCTTACAGATTCACAAAGTAAAAAATTGAAAGAAGCGGGCTTGGATTATTATAATC
>JBIIBR010000138.1:0-4021 GCA_044239285.1 Rickettsiales bacterium
TTTTCATCAACTTCTACATTTGAAGGAGCAATGGCAAAATTAACTTCGCCCATCGCTGATAAATATTGAACTTCGCTGGTAATTTTTCCATTAACAACTTTGCGATATGGCGTTTCGATAAAGCCGAAATCATTAACTCTAGCATATGTTGCCAAGCTATTGATTAAACCAATATTTTGACCTTCGGGAGTTTCAATTGGACAAATTCTACCATAATGAGTTGGGTGAACGTCGCGAACTTCGAATCCTGCTCTTTCGCGGGTAAGTCCACCAGGTCCGAGCGCTGATAAACGACGTTTATGCGTAATATCGGATAATGGATTGGTTTGATCCATAAATTGCGACAATTGCGATGTAGCAAAAAAATCTTTTACCGCAGTAATTAATGGTTTAGAATTAATAATTGCTTGGGGCATTAAAGTATCAACATCGACTGAATTAATTTTTTCAATAATCGATTTTTCAACTCTGGCCATGCCAATTCGCATTTGATTTTCAACTAACTCACCAACCGCTCTAACACGACGATTTGCAAGGTTATCAATATCATCAGTTTTAAGGTCATTATGTTTAATTTTACTTAAAATCTTGATAGTTTGCTCAACATCTTTACTGGTTAAGAACAAGGTGGCTGTAGAGATTTCAAGACCAAGTCGATGATTCATCTTCATACGACCAACATCTGATAAATTATATCTAGTGTCGTTGAAAAATAAATTATCAAAATAATTTTTAGCAACTTCAATTGAAGAAGGAGCCTCGCCTAATCTGACTGCTTTGTAAATATCAAATAATGCATCTTTTTGCGTGATATTTTTATCAACTAAAAGAGTGTTGTAAATGTAGGGTCCAATATCAGATTTACTTGGGTTGATTATTGAAACATTTTTGAAATTTAATTTTTGTAAAATTTCTAAACTTTCGGCAGTAACAATTGAACCAGCCTCAAGCAACATTTCACCCGTTTCGGCTTCAATTAAATCTTGAGCATATACAAATCCAAGCAAGGCTTCGTCGGTTAATAAATAACTATCAAATTTTTCTTCTTGAAGTTTTTCAATTAATTTTTTATTGATTTTAGTTCCTTCTTTAACAACAACTTCACCGCTATTGGGGCAAATTAAATCATGTTGGATTTTTTTTGTATTAAAAAGTTGTTGATCAAATTTTAATGCCCAACCTTTTTTACCAACTGAAGTTTCAAGTGATCCGTAAAAGTTTTGGATTATTGATTCTGAACTAAGACCAATGGCTCTGAGTAAAGTTGTGGCGGGAATTTTTCTTTTTTTGTCAATTCTAAAGTGCAAAATATCTTTGCTATCATATTCAAAATCTAACCAAGATCCGATATGAGGAATAATTTTTGCAGTATATGATTTTGAACCAGAAATTTTGACATTTTCACTATCAAAAAATACCCCTGGAGCTCTACGCATTTGAGAAACAATTACTCTTTCTGCGCCATTAAAAATAAAACTTCCACTTTCAGTCATCAAAGGTATTTCACACAAGTAAACTTCTTGCTCTTTGATTGAACGGATTTCTTTTATTTCGCTACCCTCTTCTTGGTGCCACAATATTAAACGTAAATGTGCGCTAAGTGCCGATGAAAAAGTTTTACCAGCCGATAAGCATTCGCTATATTCATGTCTAGGTTCTTTTAATGAATAACTTATAAATTCAACAGAAACCTTTCCAGCAGAGTCTGAAATTGGAAAAAATGAATTAAAAACAGATTGTATGCCAATGTTTTTACGCTCTTCGGCTTTTACATTTGCCTGAAGAAATTTTTCAAATGATTCTTTTTGCAGAGAAATTAAATGAGGTATTCCTTCTCTATCTTGGTTGTTGCTAAAACTTTTTCTTAGAAGAGTTTGGTCGAAATTTCTTGATTGAACCATAATAAATTTTATTCGGATTTTTAATCAATTTTAAACTGGGTAATTTTGCAAAAAAAATACAAAAATACACAAAAAATGCTTAAGCCAATCAAGAATGATTGGCTTTATATTAGTTTAATTAAAACTATTTTAATTCAACTTTAGCACCTGCAGCTTCAAGTTTCTTTTTAATTTCTTCAGCTTCTGCAGTTGGAACATCAGATTTTAATGTTTTTGGAGCACCTTCAACTAAATCTTTAGCTTCTTTCAAGCCAAGAGCTGTAATTGCTCTAACTTCTTTAATAACGTTGATTTTGTTTTCTCCGGCAGCAATTAAAACTACTTCGAATTTATCTTTTACTTCAGCTACTGCTGCTGCGGCGGCTGGAGCTGCAGTTGCGAAAGATGCGGCTGAAACTCCCCATTTTTCTTCTAATTTTTTGCTTAGATCGGCAAGTTCAAGCACGGTAAGTGTTGATAATGTTTCTGCAATTTGTTCTAAATTTACTGACATATTTCTTTTTGTTTTAAGTTAATAGAATTTTTATAATTATTGTGTTTTAAGAGTTGCCAAACCGTCTTTTGGAGCGTTAAGAACTCTAACAAATTTCGACTGCGTACCCTTGAGTAATCCAACAAATGAAGCGCGAACTTCGTCGAGAGATCCAAGTTTTGCCATTTCTTTTATGGCAGTTTCTGACATTAAAGATTTATTGAAAAAACCTGTAACGATTTTAATAACCTCTACCTTTTTGGCGGTATCAGAAATAACTTTGGCAAGAGCTACTGGATCTTGAGAATAAAGAACCGCAACTGGTCCAACTAAATGTTGAGACAAAGTTTCAAGTTCAGTTCCCTTAATGGCAACTTTTACTAAAGTATTTTTGGAAATCTTAATGTTGCAACCCTTAGATTTTAGGGAGACACGAAGATCGTATAATTGTTTGTCCGTCATTCCTCTGTAATGAATTACAGCCACAAAAGCACTTCCCACTAGGGTACTTTTTAATGACGAAACTAAATTTGATTTTTGATTTCTATTCATTGCTAAAAAATTTCAATTAAACCGATTCAACTGCCACTTCAACTGAAGGGCCCATTGTTGAATTAACATAAAAAGCTTTTACAAACTTCCCTTTAGCATTTTCTGGTTTTGCGTCTTTTATAGCCTTAATAACCACTTTAGCATTTTCCAAAAGAGCTTCTGTTTCAAAGTTAACTTTACCAACTAAACAATGAACAGTTCCGCCTTTATCATTTTTAAAATCCGCTTTACCTTTTAAGGCATCGGCAACTGCTTTTTTGATATCGTTAGTAACTGTGCCATTTTTAGGGCTCGGCATTAAGCCACGTGGTCCTAATTTTCTAGCAACTTTACTGATTTTTTGCATAACATCTGGAGTCGCAATGCAACAATCGAAATCTAAAAAACCACCTTCGATTTTTAATATAAGATCTTCAAGACCGGCCATTAAAGCACCTGCTTCGATCGCAGTTTTTTGCAAATCTTCATTACCAGTGAAAACTATAATTTTGATTTTTTTACCCGAACCGTGTGGTAATAAAACCGAACCTTTAACAGCTTGATCTGATTGTTTAGCATCAATTCCGAGATTAACAGCGATGTCGATTGATTCAACAAATTTACGTTTTTTAGCTATTGCTATTTCCTTAACTTTGTTGATAGCTTCTTCAAGAGTTTTAGCGGTAATTTTTTCTTGAACTTGCTTTTGTTTTTTTTGTTTTTTAATGACCATTTTTATAAAAATTATTCAATTACTTCAAGACCCATTGACAAAGCCGAACCAGCAACCATTGAAGCGCAAGCCTCTAAACTAGTTGCGTTCATATCAACCATTTTCTTTTTGGCGACATTTAAAATTTGTTGTTTGGTAATTTTACCAGCAGACTCTTTTCCTGGATTTGAAGATCCTTTTGCTAATTTAATTTCTTTTTGAATTAAATAAGAGACTGGAGGATTTTTAGTTGTAAAAGTAAAACTTTTATCTTTGTAGGCTATGATTGTAACTGGAATCGGAGTTCCTGGTTCGAAATCAAGTTTCAAAGCATTAAATTGCTTACAAAACTCCATGATATTTAAACCTTTTTGACCCAAAGCTGGACCAATTGGTGGGGCTGGA
>JBIIBR010000139.1:0-3975 GCA_044239285.1 Rickettsiales bacterium
ATAATAAACTTCCATTTTATTGGCGAGTAAAGATGCATCATCTCTTTCAACCACAACATTACCTATAAAATCAATTTTTTGAGATTTTTGCTTGATATCAATGATATCAGATCTTATTCTGGTTTGCGTATTTTTAGCCTTTTGTATTTTTTTTTGAGCATTGGCATCAAATTGAACAAACAAAGAAATCATTAAAATTGTTATTAAAAAAATGTATAGTTTTTCTAAAAATAAAAACATTATTTTGCTTCTTGCGATTACGTTGATTATAATTTTTTGTGACTCATCTTTAGCGAAAAAAACTAAAAAAATTATCAAGCCTGACCCCGCTGAATTTAATACAAATTTCAAAAACTACAATCAAAAAATTATTATTGTTAATAATTACAATCAAACTATAGCCGAATTTATGGTGGCAATCGCCGATAATGATGAAAAAAGAAGTTATGGCTTGATGAATCTTGAACATCTTCCCGAAAATTTAGGCATGCTTTTTTTAAAAGACTCACCTCAACAAATTTTTATGTGGATGAAAAATACCAAAATCTCTCTCGACATGATTTTTTTCGACCAAAATTTTAAAATTAATTATATCAAAAAAAGTGCTACGCCATTTTCTCTCGAAACTATAACTTCTGGAGAAAATTCGATTGGAGTCTTAGAAATTAATGGTGGCATCGCCGATCAATTAAAAATAAAAGATGGTTACAAGATTTTAATTACAAAATAAATTATGAAACAATTTGTTATCACCGAAAAACTTTCCAACAATCAAAAAAATAATAATTTTTTGTGGTTAGATTTTATAAAAAATTCACAAAAAAACGATAAAAAAACTTTAGAAATTGTTGAAGAAATAATTGAAAATGTTCGCCGTCGCGGAGATCAAGCCCTCATTGAATTAACTAATAAATTTGATAAAACAAATGTCAAAAAAATTGAAGATTTAATAATCGGCAAAAAAGAAATTTTAGACTCAGAGAAAAAAGTTGATAAAGCGGTTAAAGAAGCTTTAAATTTTGCCAAGAAAAGAATTGAAACTTATCATAAAAAACAACTTCCGAAAGATTTTTCATTTAAAGACTCAACAGGCACAACTCTTGGAAATATTTGGAAACCGATTGAAAAAATTGGCGTTTATGTTCCAGGTGGAACCGCATCTTATCCAAGTTCGGTTTTGATGTCGGTAATTCCGGCTCAAATCGCTGGCGTCAAAGATATTCGCCTCTTCGTTCCGTCGCATAATGGCGAAATTAATCCCGCAGTTCTTTACGCTTCAAAGCTCTGCGGTGTAAATTTAATTTATAAAATTGGTGGCGCTCAAGCGATTGCTGGAATGTGCTTTGGCACTGAATCGATCGATGCCGTCGATAAAATTGTCGGTCCTGGAAATGCTTTTGTGGCAAGCGCTAAAAAAATACTTTATGGTAATGTTGGCATCGATATGATAGCCGGTCCAACTGATATAACAATTATCGCCGACAAGACCGCCAACCCAAGCTGGATCGCCATCGACGCCCTATCGCAACTTGAACATGGCGAAGATTCAAAAGCTTTTATAATTTGCGATGACAAAATTTTTGCTAATAAAATTATCGATGAAATTAACCAACATTTAAAACAATTATCGCGAAAAAAAATTATCGAAAAATCTCTAAAAAATTCAGCAATTTTTGTAATAAAAAATATCGAAGACGCCCATTTTATTAGCAATTTAATTGCTCCCGAACATTTAGAAATTTGCACCAAAAATTCGGCAAAAATTATGAAAAAAATCAATAATGCCGGAGCGATTTTTCTTGGAAATTATAGTCCCGAAGCAATTGGCGATTACGTCGCCGGTCCAAGTCATACTTTACCAACATCGGCAAGTTCTAGATTTGCTAGCGGATTATCAGTTTATGATTTTTTAAAGAGAATTTCTTTAATTTCTTGCACCAAAAAATCTTTTGATAATTTAAGTGAAGCATCATCTGTTCTTGCCAAGTGCGAAGGATTAAGCGCTCATCAACTCAGCATCGACATTAGAAAATCATGATAAAATTATTCTTAAAAAAAATTTTTATTTTGTTTTTGGTTTTTGAGCTTTTTTCATGCCAAACCAAAGAAGAAAAAATTACCGCCGAACATCTTTATGTCAAGGCTTTCGAAATGCTTCAAGACAAAGATTACACTTCCGCTTCCGAAGCTTTTGAGAAGATTGATGATGAATTTCCTTTTACCAAATGGTCGATTAAGGGGCAAATTATGGCGATTTACGCCAATTACAGGCTCAATGAATTTGAAAAAACCTTGCAACTTGCCGACGATTTCGTCAAATTACATCCAACCAGCGAATATGTTCCTTACGCCCTTTATATGAAGGGCTTAAGCTATTATAATAAAATTCCATCAATTGATAGAGCGCAAGATTATACCAGAGAAGCTTCTTTGGCTTTTCGCGAATTAATTGCCAAATTTGGTGATATCGAATATACCGCAGACGCCAAAGAAAAAATTATATTTATTGATGAGCATTTAGCGGGAGCAAAAATGTCGATTGCACGCTATCAAATCAGTTCAAGAAATTACGTTGGCGCTATCAAAAATCTCAATGAAGTTGTTAATCGTTATCACGGCACCAATCAAATTTATGAAGCTTATTATCGCTTGATTGAAATCTATTTTCACATTGGCATGAAAGATGAGGTTTTGGATTTAATAAATATTTTACAAGAAGTCGATCCAACCAATTATTGGAGCGTAGAAAGTTTAAAATTTAACCCTAAAGCCAAAAAATCTACAAAACTTAGAATTTTTTCAAAAGATGAATAATGATGATATAACATTAGGCTCAAATCATGTGTGGTTGCCCTATACTCAAATGCTTAACCACTTACCGCAACTTGAAGTTGAAAAAACCAAAGGTTCAAAAATTTATTTAAAAAACGGCAAAATATTAATCGATGGCATTTCGTCTTGGTGGGCGGTTTCACATGGCTATAATCACCCACATATTATTAAAAATTTGATTAGACAAGCTAAAAAATTACCACATATTATGTTGGCTGGATTCGCCAATAACGCTACTTATCAGCTTGCTCATCGCTTGGCAAAATTTTGTGAAATGGACAAAGTTTTTTTCTCCGATTCGGGCTCAACGGCGATAGAAGTTGCCATGAAAATGGCTTGGCAATATCATTTTAATTGTGGAAATATTGAAAGAAAAAAATTTGTTTCTTTTAAAAATTCATATCACGGTGATACTACAGGTGCAATGTCTTTGGCTGATTTAAAAACTGGTATGCATCAAAAATTTTCTAGTTTATTGCTTAAAAATTATTGCCTTGATTTACCAAAAAATTTAGATGATTTTACATTTTTTGAAAATTTTTTAGCAGAAAAAAAACGAAATTGCCGGAATATTTATTGAACCAATTGTTCAGTGCGCTGGTGGCATGAAATTTCATTCACCGAAAATTTTAGAAAAGATTTTCGAGATTGCTAAAAAATATGACATTTTAACCATCGTCGATGAATGCGCCACGGGCTTTTATCGCACCGGCAAAAAATTCGCCTTTATGCACACAAAATATCATCCCGATATTTTAACGGTCGGTAAGGCTTTAACCGGCGGAGTTGTAGGACTTTCGGCAACATTAACCTCGAATAAAATTTTTGAAAAATTTTTAGATAATTCGCTCGATAAAGCTTTAATGCATGGTCCAACTTTTATGGGCAACGCCCTCGCCTGCGCTTGTGCCAACGCTTCGCTTGATTTATTTGAAAATGAAAATTATCAAGAAAAAGTTGCCAAAATTGAAAAATATTTACAAAAAAATTTGAAAAAATTTGAAAAGTTTGAAAAAGTTAAAGAGATGCGAGCAATTGGTGCCATTGGCGTTATCGAAATCGATACCAATTGGGAAGAAATTAAATTATTACGTCAAAAATTTATCGAAAAAGGAATTTTTTTACGCCCATTTGGCAATGTGA
>JBIIBR010000140.1:0-3968 GCA_044239285.1 Rickettsiales bacterium
AGTGAAGCACAAAGTTCTTTAGATCAAACTACTTTTACTAACTCCCAAATCTCGGCAATAAATGGCAATCTCAATATCAATACCAACCAAGATTTAAAAATATTCGGAGCTAATCTTTTATCTAAAAATGTTAATCTAAATATCGGCAATAATCTTCTTTTAAAATCAACACAAAATTTATTAGAATCTGATTCTTATAATATCGGTGGATCGATTGGAATTAGTGGTGATTCCTCAGGAATTAATGGCGGAAGTCTAGGATTAAATCTCGGTAATGGATATTCTTCTCGTGCCTTCGTTGATCAGATTTCTTCAATTATCGCAACTAACTCGGTTAACATCAATGTAGCTAATGATACCAATATTGCGGGAGCATTAATCGCCAATCAAAATAATCAGGGAATTGATTTAGGAAATCTCAATCTCAAAACCAAATCACTCTCATATTCTGATTTAAATAATTTCTCAGTTTCTGAATCAAATCAACTTGGTTTAAATCTCCAAGCGGGATATAATCCAAACAACCCAACAGCTTATTCACCCCCTAGCTCTGCACTCGCAAAAGCTCGCGCAACCGCTATCCCCCTAGATAGGGGGATTGATGGCAATCTTGCCATCAACTTAAACATGCAAGGAAAAGAATCTTCCTCAATCACCAAAGCAACAATTGGCAAGGGCAATATTTCCATCAATGAAATTCTAAATGACGAAACCAAAATCGCCAATCTCAATCGCGATACAAATAACTCCGAACAAAATAAACGCGATATTATCACTTCCGACTTCGATGCCGAACTCAAAATCGACCTTCGGTTAATTGCGTCAGTTGGGAATCTGGCGGTTGGTAATACTGATAAAGCAATTGCTAATTGGGGGAGTTATGCAACCCAAACGAAGAAAGGTGCCAATATAACTTATGATGCTTTGGCAATTCCTTTAAATTCTTTAAGTGAAGCAATTTCTGGGGATGTAAATGTCTCAGATGCTCTTCTTACAACAGGTAAAAATTATCAAAATCTTTATCAATTAGCTTACAATCAAAACATCGTTTTAACTGATCTTGCTGGCGAAGGAAATTTAATTACTTATAACGGAAATCAACTTGATTCAACTGCTCAAGCTAAATACGCCAATGGTTTTTATGATAGAAATTCTGACACTCTAGCAATCAATGCTGATTCAAATAAAAATGATTCTATTTTAGCTGGTTCTGTAGCTCATGAAGGAGCTCACAGAATGTTTTATAATAACGGTCAAGCTTACACAAACTCAGAAGAAAACGCCTCTCACATGATTGGCGATTTTACGGAATCTAGATGGGATACATATCAATCTGGCAACACCTCACTTCGAGATTCTCTTCCAACTTCGACACTAAATTTTAGTAATAATTTTTATGCTAATAATGTTGAGTTTGGAGATAAGATTAATCCTCTATTTCAGGCAGTACCTATTTTAATCCCCATTGCATATGAAAGTGCTTTAGTCATGGGAACTGCGATCTCTGCTACCCTTGCTTTAAAGAAAACAAAAGAGTTATTAAACGAAAATTCAAGCTCTTCATTGCCAAATATTGTTTCTTCAAGTGGATCTTCATCTTCAGTTGCCGGTGGAATGCCTGATCCAGATGATGAAGATAAAAATAATATTACAAATCATGCCAAAGAAAGACAGGCTGAAAGAAATATAAGTAATGAAGAAATTCAAAGTACAATTAAAAATGGAGACAAATATTATGACCCAAAAAATAATTCTATAAATTACATTAGCAAAACCAGTGATGGTAAATATGTTCAGGTTGCAGTGGATCCAAAAAATGGAAATATTAAAACAACCATAAAATCTTCCGATATAAATAAGTTAGTGAGACCGAGATTTAACAAAATTTATTAGTTTATGATAAAAAAATATTACAAAAATGATCTAATAGAAATTTTGAACAAAATTCAGAATTGTGAAAATGCTTTAGAGAGTATAAAAATTTTTCAAAATATGCTTTGGGATGATAATGAAATACCTGATTTAGAATTGGGCAATAATGATAGAGAAGTATTATTAGACCTAGCTTTAGATCTGGATTTTTTTGGACAAAATGTTACAAAAAAAGATAGGGAATCTGGCATTAAAGACATTAAAGAGGATAAAGAAGAATTGCTAAATCTAATAAATAATGCATTGGAAGAATTATACAATTCAAAGAATAAATAACAATTAGACTGCTATTAATATCGGCAATAATCTTCTTTTAAAATCAAAACAAAATTTATTAGAATCTGATTCTTATAATATCGGTGGATCGATTGGAATAAGTGGAAATTCAGGTGGAAAAACTGCTGGAGGTGCTCCAGAATTTGTAATTCCAAACATGATATTACCTTCTAATTCAATAATTAAGCATATAACGCAATGAAGACAGTATTATCAAAAGAGGAAAATTATTTAAAGGGCGAGTGGCTCTTTGAAAACGGCAAAGTAACCGGAAATGAAGCTTGTGAAAGAATAGAATATCTAACAGCGGAAGTTTTAAAAGAAGTTTCTGTAGGAAATTGGACTAGATTATATATTGATGAAGATGATGGCAGATATTGGGAGTTATTCTACGAACATAGTGAGCGTCATGGTGGAGGACCACCTTCTTTGAAAAATATTTCTGAAGAAGAGGCTAAAGAAAAGTATAAATTATGAAAAAATATATTCAGAAGATAATAAATGTGCTCAAACTAATATATTAAAACTAAAATGATTGATAATTAATTGGGTTAGTAAAAAATACTTAGAAAAATATGGATGAATTTTGTTGGAGATTAAATAATAAAAAATCCAGCGATGTTTAATAATTTAATCAATAATTGAGTGGCGTAATATGCAAGAAGATAAAAAAAACTGGTATTGCATTAAGTTTGATGTTCCTAAAAATAAAAATATCACTGCTTTAGAATTTTCACAAAAAATGAATTTCTTTTTAGAGCAAGTAAATGAGTTTAATCACTCAATAGTTAATGGAATAGATGACACCTATACAGTGGCTTCTTATGTAGAAGATTTTGAATCTGGTAGTGTTAAATGGTGGCTCGTAGATAAGTTAAATAAAGTTGATGATAAGGCAATTGATAAATTTGTAAATAGTCCCATTAAAACAACAATCGCTGGCATACTTAAGATTTCAAAAACAAAAGCTATAGAACTTTTAAGCAATGATTTTAAAAAAATTCCTTTCGAAGAAAGGAAAATGAAAATTATAAACCCAATTAATGAGGAAATAGAATCTAAGCAAGAAGAGTTAAATAGAAACGTCTTGTCTCCTAAAATTAGGATTGATGAAACTAGATTATTAAAATCTCTTTCTCATATGTCAGAAATATCAAGAGAATTGGAAGGAAATGTTTCTTTTATTGATGACTACAATAATCAAGAAAAGCAAACAATTATTGCAAAAGATTTTAATTATAGCGATGTTGTCAATGTAGGTAATATTGAAGAGGCAGAAGAAGAAAAACTATTGCAAAGCACCAATACTATTGAAGATATTTACACATTACTTACCCCAACATCAAAAGAAGATTACAAATGGGAATTTGATGACAACGGAAGCAAGATAAAATGCACAATGGAAGATAAAGAATTTTTTAATAAATACCTTAATAAACAAGAGAAATTGGGAGGAAATGAGAATCTAAAAATCAAAATGAAGGTGGAAACCTTTTTACAAGGAAATAAAGTTAAAAAAGAATACACTGTTTTAAAAGTGATTGAAAAAATACCAGATAGAAATTTATTTAATTATCAAGATTCTAATAAAATTTCTTGATTTTTTTACCTCTCAACCTTAATATTTATGAGAAGCGGGAGCGAGAGGAATCTAGTTCGGTGAAGAAATTCGCGACATTTACCCAAATGAGTTTTCGTTGCATTAGCACTTCAGATCAATATAAAATTTTTAAAGAAAAAAATTAAAAAATTACGAATCT
>JBIIBR010000206.1:0-3937 GCA_044239285.1 Rickettsiales bacterium
TTCAACTCATTATGATTGGGATTTTGAAGGCAATCACACTTTGTTTGAAATTTATACGGGAAGCGATGAGGAGGTGGCAAATAAATTTCAAATGATGCGTCAAAAGGCGAACGAAATTAATTCTCATAATCTTGATTATCGCTGGAATAATCAAAACTGCAACACCGCCATGGCGTATGTTTTGAGAGACTCTAAGTTGAGCGTCGATTTGAATAATCTTTACGATCAAAATGGTGAAAAATTATGGATGATTGGCAGTGATGAAATGATTATTTATGGTCAACCCAAGCTTTACGAGGAAACCCTGAATTCCTTTTTTAAGTTTACAGAATCAATCAAAGAACAATATTTTAAAATTAAAATTAACAATGAATTAATTGTTGAAAGAGGCAATTTTTCAAAAATGTATGTTGATAGCGGATTGATAAAAAATGATTCTGTTTGCGTTGATGAAATTGGGGATATCATCGATCAATCAGATTTGATTTATTCGTTAAGTAAAAATAATGGCTTAACCTTTACTGTAATTCGTTGTAATGCGGGAGTTCTGAATGGGGATGGTTTAATCACAACTATTGAAGCCATTATTTCCGGCTTCAAAGAGACTATAAAATATACCGAAGAATTTATTAAATCATCTTATGAAGATATTATTAAACAATATTCTTCGCCCGAAGATCTGGCTTCTTTAATTTTAACTATCAATGACGGTTTGAGCAAAAATTTATCAACCGAAGAAATTGCTAAAATAATTTCAACAAAACTAACTATTAAATCTTTGTTTGAAGATTTACAAAATAAAACTTTGTTTAGTGCGGAGGATTATGAAAAAATTTCTGCAGGAAATTTTGATCAAATTTCTGCCGAAGGAATGTTGGTTCTTGATTTAATTAGAAATAATATTTTTTACAAAATTTCCTATATTTCGGCAGTCTCATTTACAACCGAAGTGGTTTTAAGAAAAGGTGATTTAAATGGTCAAGAATATAGTCAAATCGCGGTTAACTCAATTGCTCAGGCTTCAGCCAAAACTGCAATTGAAGAGATTTTTAAATCGGAATTTTTTAAAAATATTTCTTATTCTAGCTCTGTATATCAAGGTGTTACTTATGGTGTTGCGCAAATAGTTAGCACGGTAATTTCGGATTTTTACGCAGATGATAAAATGAATTCGCATCAGTGGCAAAGCTCGCTTTCATCCGCGGGCGTGGTTGCTTGCGCTGCTGGTGTTGGATCGGCAATAGCATCAGCATTATATGCTGGTGCCTATGCTGGACCAATTGGAGCGGCGGTTGCCGTTATTATAGCTTATTCTTTAATGGGTGGCAAGGAACTTGATGCGGGCGAATATTTTGATAAAATAAATTTTTATAATTCTATTTTAAAAGAAAATGGAGTGGATACCAATTTTTTTGCACTAGATCAACGCGGAACCATGATTCAAGCTTCACCATATTATCATGATGACATTTATGGCAATAGTGGCGACGATAGTTTAATTGGGGGTGGCGGAACCAATAAAATCATTGCTTATGGTGGTAATGACCAAATTTTTGGCAAAAATGACAATGATATTATTTTTGGTAATGCTGGCTTTGACGAAGTGGTAGCGGGAGAGGGTGATGATTATGTTTTTGGAGGCGATGGCGATGATTTAATTTTTGGCGGAACTGGTAATGATATAATTTTTGGTGGCGAAGTTGAAACTGATGAAAATAATGAGATTATTAAAATTTCTCAAATAACCACCGATAATGATTTTATCCGTGGCGGATTAGGTGACGATAAAATTTATGCCCAAGAAGGGGAAGATTTAATTTTTGGCGATGGCGGGAATGATTTAATTTTTGGCGATGAAGGTGACGACATAATTTTTGCAGGTTCTGGGCTTAATTTTGTTAGAGCGGGGGCGGGTAATGACATAATTTATTCTAGCCAAAATGGTGATAATATTTTTGGCGATGAGGGCGATGATGAAATTTTTGGTGGAGCCGGAAGCGACGTAATTTATGGTGAGGAAGGTCTTGATATTATTGATGGCGATGCGGGGGGTGATTTAATTTTTGGTGGGAACGGCGATGATGTTATTTATGCTGGCGATGAAATTTTTGAGTCGAAAATTCTTGGAAAAAAATATACAAATTCCATTCATGGTGAATTCGGAAATGATTATTTAATCGGCTCAAATGTTAATGATATAATTAGCGATGGCGCAGGTGATGACGTGGTTTACGGAGGATTAGGAAATGATAAAATTATTATTGGCGAAGGCAATAATTCAATTTTTTTCAACAAGGGTGACGGCGAAGATTTAATCGAAATTTCTCGGGGAGAAAATGTTTTTGAGGTTGATAATTTTGGCGAAAATGCAATTCGTTTTGTTGATTTTAATTTTACTTCAAACTCACAAAAATTAATTCAAATTCATAGAAATCAAAATGATCTAATTATAAATTTTCTCGATGAAAATAATAAAATTTTAGACGATAAAATTGTAATAGAAAATCAATATCACTCAACTTCAAATCCAGATAAAATTTTAATAAAAATTCTCGAATTTGATAATAAATTTTCAATTGATTTACAGCATATTGAACTTGATGCTCTAGGTTTTGCAAAATTTACTTTCGACGAGGCGATCAATCAAGAAGTTTCAATCCAACAAGAATTTTTAAACGCTTATCAAGACCAAATTTTAATCACTAAAGATGTTAATAAAATAAATTTTTTTGGGGTAAATAATAGCGAAAATATTTTTAAAAATAATGCGGGTGAAATTGAAAAAGTTGATAATGAAATTATTAACCAAATTGAATGGAAGTCCTTCAAAAAACAACGCAATATTTTTGGTGGGCATTATGAAGTTTGGCGAGAAATTCATCAACCAATTGTTAATCTTGATTCCCAAAATAGTAGGGCGATTGGTAATTTTTGGTCGGAAAATATTTACGGAAATTTATATCAAAATCAAATAAATGGAGGCTCGGGAGATGATAGAATTTTTGGTTTCGAAGGCGATGATGTTTTATTTGGCGGTGCGGGCAACGACATCATAAATGGTGGCGCCAATGATGATTTAATATTGGGTGGAGCGGGTCAAGACCGTATCGATGGAAATTTAGGAAATGACGAAATTTATGGCAATGAAGGCAATGATTTAATTCAAGATTTAGCTGGAGAAAATTTAATTTTTGGCGGTGGCGGTGAGGATGAAATCATAATTTCAAATTTTAGAAATCAGGTTTTTGGCGAAGGTGGCAATGACAGAATTTATGTCAAAAATTTAGCCGAACAAATTCCATTAAATTTAGTTAATCAGGAGACAAATGAAGGTAATATAATTTATGCCAATTCGGGCAATGACTCAGTAATATCAGGTATCGGAGATGATTATATTTTTGGACAAAATGGTGCTGATTTTATTGATGGTGGAAAAGGAAATGATTATATTTCCGGAGGCGAGGGCGATGATCAAATTAATGGCAATGAAGGCGATGACAAAATATTTGGTGATATCGGTAATGATTTTATCAAAGGTGGATCGGGCAATGATTTTATTTGGGGCGGAAGCGGTGTTGATTTCATTGAATGCGAAGATGGAAATGATTTAGTTCGAGCTGGGATTGGCGATGATGAAATCTATGCTGGACTCGGAAATGATAAAATTTATGGCGAAGCGGGGGCGGATAAAATTTTTCTACAATCCGGTGAAAATTATGCTTTTGGTGGATTGGGTGGAGATGTAATTTATGGCGGAAATGGTGATGATAAAATTTATGGCGAAGAAGGCGATGATTTTATCATGGATGGTGACGGCTCAGACCTTATAAATGGTGGCTTGGGGAGTGACGTAATTATTATTGAATCCATAAAAAATCTGCAAAAAACTATCGATATTATTGAGGATTTTGATAACAATAATGATAAAATAATTATA
>JBIIBR010000141.1:0-3910 GCA_044239285.1 Rickettsiales bacterium
TTCATAATTTGTGTTCAAAATAATATTTACCATAATTTTTACTTATTTTTTTGCTAAATTCATGAGCATTCTTTTTTCTGATGAATATTCGGGATTTGCCAAAAAAGCTCAAGCGATTTATATTGTCTCACCCAAAATTGGAGCGGTCGCATGCGCGACTGAAGAAATTTACAAAAACGTACAAAATTTTTATTTAAAAAATGATTTTAAATCGATCGAAGCCGAAATTAAAAGCAAAAATTGTATGCTTTTAGAAAATGGCGAAGAACTTGAAGCTTTCGAAGGAATATGTAACGTTGCCGACAAAAATTCGGTAAAATTATTTAAATCTAAAAAAGTTTTTTTACAAAAAATTTATGTTCCGTGTTTTGCAGTTGAGATGCAAAAATTAGTTGAGAAACCTAACGATAAAACCGATTCTGAAGATGAAAATAAAGATAAAAAAAGCGAATCTCGGGATTCAATTGATCCACAAAATTCTAAACAAGAATTAATATCACCGGAGGTTGAAAATAAAGGTGTCGAAGCAAAAAATATTAAAGAGCAACCGCAAGAAAATTTTGAAAATAAAGGCACCGAATCACCAAATAACAATTAGCAAAATAATAATTTTCCAAAAAAATGAGATAGAAAAAACTACTCTTAAACCAAAAATCACATAATATTTAAGCATAATTTTTTCAAACAATTTTAAATTAATTAAAAAAACTTTACTTTTTTTTATATTTGTTTATAAAAAAAACTATCTTTTAATATTTGCTAAATAATCAGATTTTAACTGTATTTTTTTATCTAAATATTTGATAGTGCATGAGATAATTATTTATTAACTTAATAAAACAATATTATGAGAAATCAACCAAATCAAGCTTCAATTCAAGAACAGAATGAGCAATTTCTTGGTATTTTAGCTCAAGAACAATATGTGAATTTACTTAGTGGTTTAGCTCAAAAAATCCACACTAATATGTTGGGGGCTAAATTAGAAGAAACTCATGAAGAAGTTTCAATTATTCATCCACAATACTATCCAGCACAGATCCCAGACGGGCAATATTTATCTTTATTGCAATTTGCTTTGGGAAATAGTGGAATAAAAAAACAAACTATTGAAGTAATTAAAAAATTTTGCGATGAAAAAGCAAACATAAACAACGTATTTGAATCTGAACAGGCAAAAGAACTAAAAGAAATTTCTCCAAAAATAAAACATCAAGTTATAAGAACATTTTTTGAAAATGAATTATCGAGATTATCAAAGGCTGGTGTTCAACCAGAGCAAATAGAAATAAAACAAGATGGATTAACTTCCCCAGAAGCTCTTGCACTTCAGAAAAAAGTAAATGCCTTAATAGGTTTGGATGAAAGTGATCGCAGATTCCCGTTAGATAAAGATAAATTTTCTATGTTAATTAGAGAATATACTAATGATATAAATGAGATCATGAAAAACCCAAAAAACCACGATGTCAAATCTAGAAATCTAGAAAGGACAGCTAAAATCGCGACTTTAATTGCTCATAATCAAGAAAGTCTTATATGGCTTCAAGAAAATGATATTGAAACTACTCCAGAATTAATATCGGATGTTATAAAATTCATGCACGCAATGTCTTACAAAGGAGATATTAGGAGTTTTAAAATTTCAGAAGATAAACTTGGTGAAAAAAATTTAACATCTACACTCCATTCAATTCCATTAGAAAAAAAATCGCTCGAGCAAAGTTTTGATGGTCAAATCACGCTAAATGGAATAATTAGCATAATTAAGAAAAGAGCAGATGCTACCGATAGAACTGACAGTGCTGATTGGAAAAAATTATACAAAAAATTTAATGATTTTTTTGAAAGAAAAAAACAACTTATTTCAGAAATTAAAGAAGATGGTCCAGCAGCTCGATCTACTCAAGTCAGGGGAGCTACTTCCCCTTTTGAAGAAGCAAGAGGTGCTAAATCTGGACCCGATAAAAGATAAATTATTTCCATTTTGACAAAGAGCTTACACCCCTCCAAGTTTTAATAGAACTCGCAACAAAAAGGCGCAATAGTTCTCCCCCCAGGGAATAGCTACTAAAGCCTGTTGATGTTGCAAGTTCTTTTATAAATTGAAAGGGTTTAAGCCCTTGAGCGAAAAATTAGAGCCCGATGGTTTTTTTAATTTTCCATAATTAAATATTCCAACTCAAGCCATCTCTCTTCTAGCTTCTCTAGCTCATATTGATGATTAGCAATTTCCATATTTATCAAAGCTAAATTTGACGGATTGCGATCTTCGCTATTTTCAAATTCATCATTTAATTCTAAAATTTTCTTTTGAATTTCGGCGATTTTTTGTGGAATTTTGGCATGTTCGGTTTTTATTTTATTGCTAATTTTTATTGAATTTTTTTGAGTTTTTGCAGAATCTTGTTCGTTTATTTTGATAACTTTATCTTCAATATTTTTAAGATTTTTTTGATTTAAATTTAGCTGATTTTTATTTGGATATTGAGCAATATAATCGCTATAACCGCCCATATTATAATTAATAACTCCATCGCCTTCAAAGCCTAAAATCGTGGTCGCAACATTATCCAAAAAATCACGATCATGCGAAACCACCACCAAAGTTCCTTGATATTTTTCTAAATAATCTTCGAGAATATCGAGCGAATCCATATCGAGATCGTTGGTCGGTTCATCGAGAATTAAAAAATTGCCCGGATTGGCTAAAGTTTTCGCCAAAAGTAAACGATTTTGTTGCCCGCCCGACAATGTTCCGGCAATGGTTTGCGTTTCTTTTGGATCGAATAAAAAATCACGCAAATAACCGCAAATATGTTTGGTTTTGCCATTCGCCAATTGGACGTGATCGGAACCGTTTTCGCACAAAATTTCTTGAATAGTTGAAGTTGGTCTAATCGCACTTCGTGATTGATCGAAATAAGCAAAATCAATATTTTTTGCCATTTTTACCGTGCCTTGATTTGGCGAAATTTCACCAATCATCATTTTTAAAAGAGTTGATTTGCCAACGCCGTTGCGACCAATAATACCAATGCGTTCACCGCGTAAAATTTTATAATTAAAATTGGAAATTAACAAATTTTCTTCATCAATTTTATAAGAAACATTGTTGAAACTCATGATTACTTGCGGAGAATCTTCATCGAGTTTTTGCACCTCGATTTTCATTTTATTTTGATTGGCAAAAACAATTTTTTGTTGGGCTTCGAGTTTAGATTTTAATTCTAAAAGATGATGTAAACGACCAATGTTGCGTTTGCGTCTTCCCGTTACTCCTGTTTGAAGCCAACCGCTTTCAAGATTAACTTTTTTTTGCAAATTTTCGACTTCACGACTTTCGTGATCAATAATATTTTGCGACCATTCGTCAAAATTTTTATAACCATTATTATTGATTTTAATATTTCCCGAACGAATCCAAAAAACTTTATTTGAAACTTTTTCTAAAAATTTACGATCGTGAGAAATTATTATCAAAGCTCCCGGAAAGTCTTTTAAGTAGATCTCAAGCCATTCGATAATTTCTAAATCAAGATGATTTGTCGGCTCGTCAAGCAATAAAATATCGGGCTGAATCACCAAAGATTTTGCTAAATTTACTCGTCTTTTTTGTCCACCCGAGAGCTCAGAAGTAAGACGCTCTTTGTCAATTTTTAAATTTTCGCACACAATATCAATCAAATACTCCTTACGCTCATCTATCTCAATGCCTTCTTTTATGTAATCACTCACTTTGACATTTTCTCGAATTTTTTCACTTTGAGTTAAATATCCTAAAACTGAATTTGGTGCCACCCAACGCTCGCCCGAATCAAATTCAAAAACTCCAGCGATTGAATTCATCAAGGTCGATTTACCGACGCCATTCTTGCCAATCAAGCATACGCGGTCATTCGGAAAAAGA
>JBIIBR010000142.1:0-3854 GCA_044239285.1 Rickettsiales bacterium
AAAAAGGTACCAGGTAACGAGTTACTTTTTTAATTTAATTCAATTTTTAGAATAGTCTTATGGCTTACAGGCTCATCACCCTCCCCTTGCGGGAGGGTAAAATTTTCTGCAAGAAAATTTTGGGAGGGGGCTAAAGTGAAATCAAGAAATTTTCTTTTAAACCCCTCACCCTAGCCCTCTCCCCGGAGGCCTTACACCCCTACAATTTACAAAAATACTCACAACGCATACGGGCTCTAGCTCTCCCCTTGAGGGAGAGCTATGGCACCGAATGCCTTGAGAGTTTTTTCGTAAAATTTTAAAACCCAAATTATCACTTAAAAAACCTGGTTCCTATTATTATTTTCTTCAAAAAAGATGAAAAAATTAAATATTTATCGCGAATGTCGCGATTCACTCGCGACGAAGCGATTCGATAATATCTCTAAATTTGCGAAGCAAATTTAAACTAAACGCATTTAAAGATTTGCCAAAAATAAATTCGGTTATAAAATAGCGAAAATAAATTCTTTTTTATCAAAAATTTTTTTAACTTTTTGTCAATTTTCATGTTAGCTAAACTCACGATTTTCCTGCCTCTAATCGGCTTTTTATTTTCAGGAATTTTATCACGAATTGTTCCAAGCAAAAATAGCCATAGCTTCTCCGATAAATTCGCCCAATATTTCACCACCGCTTTAATGTTCGCCTCCGCCCTTTGTGCCACAATAGTTTTTGTCGAATTTTATAAAACTAAAGAAATCCAAAATGATGTTTTATTTAGCTTCATAAAATCGGGAAGTTTTATTGCTAATTGGTCAATTCAAGTTGACGCTCTAAGCTCGGTGATGTTCATCGTCGTCACTTATATTTCATTTTTAGTTCATCTTTATTCAATCGGCTACATGCATGACGACCGCTCCATCGCTCGCTTCATGTCTTACTTATCACTCTTCACCTTTTTCATGCTCGCCTTAGTTTCCGCCGATAATTTCGTTCAATTATTTTTCGGCTGGGAAGGTGTTGGCGTCGCCTCATATTTGCTCATCGGTTTTTGGTATAAAAAAGATTCTGCCAATCGCGCTTCGATGAAAGCCTTCATCGCCAATCGCGTCGGCGATTTGGGTTTAATTTTAGCCATCGCCTTAACTTATTTAACCTTCGATTCGGTTGAATATTCCAAAGTTTTTTATCAACTTTGTAATCACGTTGCCGATCGTTTCACGATTTTTGGAACAGAATTTTTAACCATCGAAACTATTTGCATTTTATTATTTATTGGTGCCATGGGCAAATCGGCACAAATCGGCTTGCATGTTTGGTTGGCGGATGCAATGGAAGGTCCGACGCCAGTTTCCGCCTTAATTCACGCCGCCACCATGGTTACGGCGGGAGTGTTTTTGGTCGCTCGTTGTTCACCACTTTTTGAATTGTCGCCCGTCGCCCTTGATTTAGTTGCCATTGTTGGCGCCACGACAGCATTGTTTGCGGCAACCATCGCTTTAACGCAAAATGACATTAAAAAAATCATCGCTTACTCAACTTGTTCGCAACTTGGTTATATGTTTTTTGCGTGCGGAATGTCGGCTTATTCAGGTGCAATTTTTCACTTAGCAACTCACGCTTTTTTCAAAGCCTTACTCTTTCTAGGTGCTGGAAGCGTTATTCACGCCATGCATCACGAACAAAATATCCAAAAAATGGGCGGTTTGTGGAAAAAAATTCCAATCACCTACGCTTCGATGTGGATTGGCTCCCTTGCTCTCGCGGGATTTCCACCTTTCGCCGGATTTTATTCCAAAGATGTAATTTTAGAATCGGCTTTTATGGCGCAAACAACAGTTGGTAAATTCGCTTTTTTCATGGGAATTACTTCGGCATTTTTAACGGCATTTTATTCTTGGCGTCTTTTATTCTTAACCTTCCACGGCAAAAGTCGAGCAGATCATCACACTTTCGATCACGCTCACGAATCGCCAAAAACCATGCTCATTCCTTTAATTCTTTTAAGCATCGGTTCAATTGTAGTTGGCTATTTAGGTTCCGAAGTTTTACACATGGTTTCAACCAACGGCTTCTTTACTTCAGCCATTGCAATTTCTCTCGATAAATTCTTCATTTATGACGAAATTCATCACGCGCCATTTTTAGTCAAAATCGCTCCGATGCTTGTTGGCGTTGTTGCCATCGCTTTGGCTTTTGTTTTTTATATCAAAAAACCACATTTACCAAATGCTCTCGCTAAGCGATTCCCAAGGCTTTACAACCTCTCTTATAATAAATGGTATTTCGATGAATTTTACGAAAATGCCTTGATTAATCCGACCAAAAAATTCGGCAATTTCTTGTGGAAAATTGTTGATATGAAAATCGTCGATGGCATTCCTAACGGCGCCGTGACGCTTTGTCGCCTCGCCTCGCGCGGTGTTTCTAAAATTCAAACTGGTTTGGTTTACCATTACGCCACTTGGATGGTTTTTGGTTTAGTAATTATTAGTTTAATTTTTATCGATTTCGCCATTCCTTTAATTTCCAAAGGCGACACTTTATACACGCTAATCAAAACCAGTTTTTTTAGTTTATTTTCTATTAATTTTTAACACATGGACAAGAAAAAATTAAGAGAAAATTTGGGCAATTTTTCTACGGGCGTTATTATCGCTTGTGCCCGCAAACGCAATTTCTTCGCCACCAAATTTTTTAATCAAAATTTTTTAGAAAATAATAATTTCATTAAAAAATTTGAAGATTTTTGGCATAATTTTTTTGAAGAAAATCAAGTCGGCAAACGTTTATCGCAAAAAATATTTCACAAAGATTTTAAAATCAAAGAAGGTGATTTTCAAAATTTTGTCGACGAAAAAATTCTCAATAAAATTAAAAAAATCTTTGCCGATGAATTTTTTGGCATGACGATAAATTCCTTTTCTTCAATCTCGCTTGAACCTCCTTTGGTTTCATTTTGCGTTGACAACAAATCCACCAATTTAAAATTTTTTAAGAAAAATCGTTATTTTTTATTGAATATTTTGGCGGTCGAACAGCGCGATTTATCCAGCGCCTTCGCCACACCTAAAAACTCACATAAATGGCATGTCGAGCCCTATTTTTTTAGCAAATTCGGCAATCCAATTTTTTATAATTCGCTATCTTTTATTGAATGCAAAAAACATAAGGTAATCAAAATGGGCGATCATCATATCATAATCGGCGAAGTGGTTGATTTTAATAGCGTCAAAGATTCTAAGCCTTTGCTTTATTTTAAAGGAAAATATGCAGATTTGCGTTAAATCTTAATTATAAAATTGCGATAAAAAATTCCTTGCAATTAATGTTCAGTAAGATATTTCTTGATTTTAATTAAACAAAATTGATAATTACAGATTAATATCTTTTAGTTTTTACGAAAATTATTTGAAGCAAACATGCTTTTGTGGATAAATAAAAAATAAATATTAAACAAATTAATTACTATGAATTTTTTTTCGAAGCAAATTTCCACTATTTTTCTCTCATTATCTTTTTTCTTGATTAGTAGTGAAGGTTGGGCGGCGGATGTCCCTGTTGAAATTTCTGGTTGCGATCTTTCTACATCAACTGGAATATGCTCTATAGTAGCATGTGCTGATGCTAATACCTATATATTTAAAGTTAGTGGTGTAGAAATTTCTAGAGCAGTAGTAGACACATCAAGTCCCACTCCTCCAGACGTAGACACTGCGGGCTGTCGTGCATTATGCCTTAATGCATGCATTAACTATAGAGAGTCTCGTGAATTTGCGGTAGCTAGCACATCAGTCAACACCTTCTCAAAATCAATTTGTAATGCTTTTAGAATTGTAACAGGAAGTGCGGGTAAAACATTCGCAGCCTTT
>JBIIBR010000143.1:0-3849 GCA_044239285.1 Rickettsiales bacterium
CTCGCTAATTTTATTTTTTCATCTTCTAAAATTCCAAAAGAATTTGGCATCCACAGCGCACTTGTTGCGATAAAAACTGCCGATAAACCAACTAGAGAATGAAAGCCCGCAACTAATTGAGGCATCGCCGTCATTTTAACTTTATTAGCGATGGCGTAACCAATTCCGCCACCAATAATTATGGCGAGTAAAATATAAAAAATATTATGAACTTGCGGTAAAAAAAGTGTGGTAATAATTGCCAAAGCCATTCCTGACATTCCAAGGTAATTGCCGATGCGCGAGGTTTTTGGTGAAGATAATCCGTAAAGCGATAAGATAAATAAAACCGCTGAAATTATATAAAAAAAAGTTGCAATTGATGACATATTTATGTAATTAGTTATTTAAAAAATATTGGTTTTTCAAAGAATAATCAAAGATTTTTTTTAAGCAATTATTTATAGCATTTTTATTTTTTATAAAATAATTTATATAAAATTAAATGCCGGCTTTCAAACAATCATGAAGATGCAAAACGCCAATAATTTTATTATTTTCAAGCACAAAAATGCTAGTTATTGATTTTTTATTCATTAGTGCAAAGGCTTCCATCGCAAGGCTCTGCTTGGTAATAGTAATTGGATTTTTAGTCATAATATTTTCAGCAATTTCACTAAAAATACTTTGATTTAAATGACGACGCAAATCGCCGTCGGTTATAATTCCAATCATTTTATTTTCATTATCAACAACTGCGGTGCAACCCAAATGTTTTGAGGTCATTTCGATAATCACTTCGCTCATTTTATTATCAAATTTCACCACGGGAATTTGCGAATCTTTACGCATAATATCGGATACTTTTAAAAATGCCGAGCCCAATTTTCCACCCGGATGAAAAGTGCCAAAATTGTCAGAATTAAAGCCACGAGCTTCGATTAAACTCACGGCCAAGCAGTCTCCAAGCGCAAGCATCATCGTCGTTGAAGTAGTTGGCGCATTGACATCGTTAGCTTCTTTGACGGCGGGAATAACTAACGGAATCGTGCTAGCATTAGCGAGTTCGGAGTTTGATTTACGCACAATGCCGACGATCGGAATTTCGAATCTTTTACAATAATAAATTATATCACGAAGCTCTTTAGTTTCACCCGAATTTGATAATAAAATTACCACATCTTGTGAAGTTATCATGCCGAGATCGCCGTGGCTGGCTTCAGCGGGGTGAATAAAAAAAGCCGGAGTGCCAGTCGAAGCAAGAGTTGCAGAAATTTTATTGGCAATATGACCAGATTTACCCATGCCACTTATGATTACTCGACCCTTGCAGTTCAAGATTAAATCAACAGTTTTAACATATTTTTCATCAAAAAAATCGATGAGAGATTTTAAGCCCTCAATTTCAGTTTCAATGGTTTTTATCGCAGAAATAATATGTAAATTTTTATGTTGCATAATTTTTTAAAAAAAGTTTTTATTGGCAAAATTTTTAATTTAATAATTTGCATTATGAGTTTAAAAGAGCAAGAAGTTTTACAAGAATTTATCAACGCCAAGGCGATTTTAAAAGGACATTTTATTTTGTCGTCAGGTCTTCATTCCGATACTTATATGCAATGTGCGCGAGTTTTAATGGAGCCCAAAAGAGCTGAAAAATTATGTAATTCTTTGGCAAAAAAAGTTAAAGAAAAACTTGGCGAAAATTTTGCCGATATTGTTGTTGCCCCAGCAATGGGTGGAGTTGTCGTTGGTTATGAATTAGCGCGTCAACTCAATTTACCAACAATTTTTTGCGAAAGAGTTAATGGAATTTTTGAATTACGTCGCGGTTTTGAATTGCCCGAAAACGCTAGAGTTCTAGTGGTTGAAGACGTTATTACTACCGGAAAATCTTCTTTAGAAACTTTTGATTTGGTAAAAAAACTTGGCGGTAAAATAGTCGCCGAAGCTTGTTTAGTAGATCGCTCGGGCGATAAAAATTTAGAGCAAAAAATGGCAGTTCCGATTGTTTCATTAATAACAATTGAAGTGCAAACTTTTGATGAAAACAATATTCCCGAAAGTTTGAAAAGCATTCCTGCAGTTAAGCCAGGGAGTAGATTTATAAAAAATTAAATAAAAATTATTTAATTTTTTTAATCCCTTCTCTAGCAAGTTCATCGGCGATGTCATTATATTTATCGCCCGAATGCCCCTTAACCCAACGCCATTCAATTTTGTGTTTGGAAACCTCACAATCAAGCTCTTGCCATAATTCGCTATTCTTAACCGCTTTTCGATCCGCCGTGCGCCAGCCATTTTTTTTCCAACCAAAAATCCATTTGGTGATGCCATCCATGACATATTTACTATCGGTGTAAATAATTATTTCAGCAGGTTTTTTTATAGTTTTTAAGGCTTCGATTACGGCACGAATTTCCATTTGATTATTGGTGGCTTCTTTGCTACCGCCTGAAATTTTTTTCTCATGTTCTTTGAACATAAGAATAGCCCCCCAGCCACCGACTCCAGGGTTTCCAGAGCAAGCGCCGTCAGTATAAATTATAATTTTATCTTGTGGTGAATTTGAGTTTAACATATTTAGTTTATTAAGGGTTTGAGTAATTTTTGGTAGAATTTACCAATGAAATAAAAACATGTAAATAAGATTGTTAAATTTCTAATTGTTAAAATTAAAATCGCGGAAAATTCGGCATTTTTTAAACTTAACATTATCGGCAAAAGAATTGTGGTTAATGTAAATATTATTAAAGAAAAAAACAATAATTTTTTAGATTTATAATGAATTGCTAAAATTGATATTATTGGCACCAAATAGCCGATGAATTGAGGAGAGAGAACATTATGAAAGGATAAAAAAATTAAAATTATAGTTGCCGAACCTTCGAGAAATAAAAGTAAATCGATCAATATTTCTTTGTTATTTTTTTTGCCAATTGCCAAAATTACAAAGGTTAAAAATAAGAATAAAAAATAAATTATTTTGAATAAATGTTTTGTTAAAAAAATATTAGTATAAATATTTGGCTTGATAGAAGGGCTCATCGCTATGAAAATTTCAGATTTTATTCCCATAATTTTATCAGTAATAAAAATATAATTTCCCGCAATTGAAAACATATCAATCTCTCTGAAATATTGTGAAGAAAGATTTTTAATCATTTGAAAGTCAAACAAATATTCAAAAACTAAAATGATTAAAATAATTGTTAAACCTAGAGTCAAAGCATTTTTAAAGGTAAGAAAAAGAAATTCAGAAAGATTTTTAGATTTTTTATAACTATGAAAAATTATAGCCAATGGTAGGTTTAAGGAAGAAATAATTTTTGTAAAAATTCCGACAATTGACAATAAATAAAATTTAAAATTATATTTATTATCTGAAATACTGAAATATAAAATGTTTAACACAAAAATAAAAATAATCACATATTCTAAGCATTGATAAATAAAAAATGAAAGAATTGTTGAAGAAATAATCCACCTTAAATAGAACTTTTTTTGTTTAATTATTTCAAGTTTTCCATCGTTAATTTTCGCAAGAATTTTTAGTGAAATTTGCATTGCTACCAAATCAAAAATCAAAGTAAAAAATTGGAAATATACCAGATATTCTTGATGATTTTTAAACTTTATAAAGTTAAACGGAACACTGTTAATCAAGGCGAAAAGCGGAGGATATTCAAAATAAAAATCTTTATATGGAATTAAAGATTGTCCAACAATTTGTTGGTAAATATTATAGGTGTGATGATTGATTAAAGGGTATGAAATGAAAAAAATTATTAGGATTTTTATAGCAAAAATTGCAACAAAACAACTCGTTAAATGTTCAAGTTTTTTATTGTAATTTTTTTGATCGATTGA
>JBIIBR010000144.1:0-3814 GCA_044239285.1 Rickettsiales bacterium
CTACCAAGGCTCAAGCAATTTTAGTTGGTGGCGGAATGGCGAATAGTTTTTTATATGCACTCGGAAAAAATATAGGCAAATCTTTGTGCGAGAAGGATTTAAAAGACACCGCTTTGAAAATTATCGAAACCGCCAAGCAAAATAATTGCGAAATTATTTTACCAAGCGATGTAGTGGTGGTTAAAGAATTTAAAGCCAATGCAACTAATCGAATAGCTTCAATCGACGATGTACAAGATGATGAAATTATTGTTGATATTGGCACCGAAACTATAAAAAATCTCAACACAAAATTAAATAATTTTAAAACTTTGGTATGGAACGGACCGCTCGGAGCCTTTGAAATGAAGCCTTTTAATCGTGGAACCGAAGATTTTGCAAATATTATTGCTCAACTTACTAAATCAGGAAAATTAATTTCAATTGCCGGCGGAGGCGATGTCGTTTCCGCAATTAATGGTTGTAATTTGGCATCAGATTTTACCTATATTTCAACGGCGGGTGGCGCTTTCTTAGAATGGCTCGAGGGCAAAGATTTACCGGGAGTTTTAGCTCTACACAATCATAAAAATTAAAATTTTTGATAAAATTATTTTCATAATTGCGCTTGCAAAAATTCGTGAAGTGATTTTTAATTAAAAATAAATTTTACAAAATTTTAAAAACATTTTTGCAAAATTTTTTTAAAAAATATAAGGGGATATAGCGCAGTTGGTAGCGCGTTTGCATGGCATGCAAAAGGTCACGAGTTCGAATCTCGTTATCTCCACCATGCTTCGCTCTTACGAGCTACGCATGGCACGCCAGTGCCAAAGTAGATCGTTAGAGCGAAGCATGCCCAGCGAAGCCCGAAGGGCGAAGATGGGCTTAAAAATTTTAACTTAAATTTAATTTTTAGAAATAAATAATTTAATTTTGAATATTTTTTTATAGTTCTGCAGGTTCATATTCGTAATTCATCCGAAATTTTAGTCAAAAATTAATAGATTTATATTTTACGGAACTGGCACTTCATTAATTTGAATAGAGCAATTGGTGTTAGTTGTAACCCCAGAAATTGCCGCAACAATTGATGGTGCTCCAAACATAGAGGCAATTCCCGCTGCAACCCCAATCATTAAGCCCCAAGAAACTTTACCGGAAAAAAAACCAATTCCCGTGGCAATAACTGCAAAAGCCGCAAATGTTGCACCCGCACTTCCAGTTACAATTCTGTAGGCGTTACACATCACTCTTGTAAAAATATTTCTACTAAGATTGTGAGTTGTATTGCCCATAACGTCTACTTGTCGGTTATTTTCTATGGCTGCGGCTTTAGCTTCGTCAAGTTTTTCTTTAGCGGATAATGCTAAATTTACCGCACCACATACTTTTGCACAAGCGTCAGAGTTTCCTTGCGGGGTAGATCCGCATTCAAAACTATGATCTCCAGCCGAATAGTTTACGCCATCAGCTGTAAATTTAACAATATCTAAATTAGCTGAACACCTACCTTGAAACCTATCTTCTAATTCATCAAAATCCTTAGAACAAATAACTGAACAATCATTGCCTGAAGAAGGACTTTCTAAAATTACAGTTTTAGTTGCCGAAGCAATTGCAGAGTTTTCTGCAATTATTGCATTATCGCATGCTGATTTGCAATTACTTTCATTCGTAGCTAGCGATGTTGTACATACAAAGATTTGGTTGGAAGAGGACGATGTAACCCGGGCTGATTTAAATTTAACAGTATCCGAAGTGGTGGAACACGAACCTTTAATTGTTTCTGCTGAGCCGTCATTATTTTTAGCACAAATTTCTTCACAATTAGAGGTTGGATCTATTGTTTTTTCTATTGTCACCCCCGCTAAAGCTTGATTAACAAAAAAGAGAGAAAATATAGTAAATATTAAAATTTTTTTCATTATTTTTTTAATTAATTTTTAACATATTATCATTATTTTATTGAATAGTAATATTAAAATCAATAAAAAATATTTTTTTTAGATTTTATCAATATTTAAAGTTTTGTAATATCAAATTTTTATAATATTTTGAAATGCCTCTTGCGATATAAAAATAAGTCAACTAACATAAAATTTAATTAAGAATATCCGAGCGAAAATCTCGGTTTCATTTTATCGCGGGGTAGAGCAGCCCCAGTTTTTTCGAAAGCAAAAACAAACAAAAGCTAACCGGGCTAACACTCGGTTTAATTTTATCGCGGGGTAGAGCAGCCCCAGTTTTTGCGAAAGCAAAAACAAACAAAAGCTAACCGGGCTAACACTCGGTTTAATTTTATCGCGGGGTAGAGCAGCCCGGTAGCTTGTTAGGCTCATAACCTAAAGGTCGTTGGTTCAAATCCAGCCCCCGCAACCAAAATCAAAAATAGTCAAGAAGCTCATAACCTGCGAGCACAAAAAAACGATTATTAATCGTTTTTTTAGGGCGAAGCCGAACGAATCTTTAAGAGCAAAACAAAGTTGAAAACTTTGTTGAAGCGATTAAATAGATTCGTCGAGGTCGTTGGTTCAAATCCCAAAGTTTTGCTTCGTCGCTTTTCTCAATCAAAATTTCATTTTGATTTCGAAGACGACTCGCACCTGGGACCGCGTCGCATTCGCTCCTAGTCCCGTTATTTGCTAAAAATAGCCGTTTAGGCTATTTTTTTAACGCAAATAACCCGCAACCAAAATCAAAAATAGTTAAGAAGTTGCTACGCATTAAATTTGCTAACGCAAATTTAGCTTTTTAATTGAATCGCTTCACGGCGAGTGAATCGCCGTATCCGCGATGAATTTTTGGGTTTTTAGATTTTCCTTATTGATAAACGTTTCATCTTTTTCTTCGAAAAAGATTCACGACTGGGACCTGCTGCGCATTAAATTTGCTAACGCAAATTTAGCTTTCAGTTGAATCGCTTCGTCGCGAATGAATCGCGACATCCGCGATAAGATTTTAAATTTTAAGTTGAGTTTAGGCTATTTTTTAAACGCGAATAACTCTGCGGAGATTGGATGCATTTTTAATCATGCCTAAACTTAAAATGAAGATCTAAGAATCAATGTTACTTAATTCATAATTTGTAGCTAACTGACAAAGACAATCCAATCTTTGCCATGTCTCACTTAATGGAACTTTTTTAACGCATTCAATTACAGATTTAACATCAGAAATACGTTTTTCAATTAAATTATTATTGCACGTCATCGAATGAACAAAAACCCATTGAGATCTAGTCCCAGTAAGCTGAGCTATTAAATAACAATCTTTTTTTATATATTCGCTCCATGATTTTTGTTGATCTATTAAACTCGATATAGTCGCAGAATTTGTATATGTATCTCCAATCGGATCGGAAATAATATTTATCAACTCATCAAATTTTTTTTGTAATTTTGAATTGTTTGCCGATAATTCCTTATCAAGATCCGTCATGGCTCTCATAGCACTTCCTCGTGGCCAATCATTTACCTCATCTTCAATTTTTTCCTCATCTTCTTGAGATAAATTAATTTCATATTTTGACCAGTTAGCAATAAATTCTTTTCTAACCCTATATTCGTTAATTATACAAGATTCATTTTTGCATTTATTTCTTTTTTTTAACCATTCCAACTGATTTTTTTTAAACAAGTTTGGTTTTTTAGCGATATTTTTTGTATCAAAATATGCTTTTGATAAATCATTATCTAAAACAGAAATTTCAGAGTTAGAGCAAATTATTTTTTCAATATTTGTTTTTTCTGAATTACAATCAAAACTTGCTGAGAGTAGGTTTTGTGGAATTACTAAAAAAAAGAATAATGTCAGAATTAATTTGTGATTAAGC
>JBIIBR010000146.1:0-3793 GCA_044239285.1 Rickettsiales bacterium
TTTACTTTGGCTTTTTGGAATTTTTACTTTAGATTATTTTATTCATATTAATGAACCACAAAATAGACTTTCAAACCCCGTTGTTATTGCTTTGGCGACATCAACCGTTGTTGCAATTATTGGTCTGCCTTCGCTGATTGTTAAGTCATTGTTTAAATAAATTTACTTATAATTTTAGTAAAATATATTTGAGAATATTTTTTTATAATCACCACAAAATTAATTTATGAAAAATCTTTTTAAAAATTACAATTTTATTGATCTATTCGCTGGCATTGGAGGTATTCGATTGGGCTTTCAATCTTTAGTCGGCAACTGCGTTTTCTCATCCGAATGGGATAAGTTTTCACAACAAACTTATTAAAATAGCTATGACAGAAAAAAATTCAGAAAAAGCCAAATTAATTTTTATTGAAGCCAAAGAAAGACTTCAATTCTCAAATTTAGACTCAGAACGATTGGATCAAAAAATTTCACGTTTTTCCAGTATCTGCGTTGCCTCAATCGGAAGTTTAACGGCTGTTTTATCATTTCTAAAAGACGGAAATATTTTTTTTAAACTAGGTTTATTTGTTTTGATTGTTGGATTTATTTATTCTTTATTTAAAGCTTTTAAAGCTCAGCAAGCTAAAAAATATGCTTCTAATGGAATTGAGGCTAGTGTATTGATTAACGATGAAATAATAGGCAGAAACGATGAGATTTATTTAATGGAGTGCTTGGCTTTAACCTACGAAGAAAAAGCTAATTTTAATAATAAATTAATCGATGATAATGCTATTTTGTTCAACAAAGCTTTAAAGAAACTGAGATTTTTTTTCTTTACCTCATTGCTATTTATGGTTTTGGGCTTTTTTAGCCCTGAGATTTTGTTGAGTCTGGTTTCCAAGATAATGGTTTTGGCTTATCATGCGTGGTAGAACTAATAATAGGCTTTTCGTTTTTAGCTTTGTTGGGCTTGGAAGATTGGGCATTGCTAGTATTAATCCTGGTATAATTTTGATTTGAGTTGTTGCTTGGCATATTAATAGATTATTGTTAATTTTTTGAACAAAATTATCATTTATTTTCTTAAATATTACAGTCTACAAAATAAAAAATCAAATATTTTAAATTTTCTTCATTTTTATCTATTGACTTTTTTATTCAATAAGTTACTTTTTATAAAATATGACTTTTTTAATATTAAGAGTCACAAACTTCATTAAGGGTCACAAATATTATGATTGAACAAAATGTTATTGTTAGCGAAAATGGCAGAATTATAATTCCCGCTATTTTCAGAAAAGAGTTGAATATAAAATCCGGCGACGAGCTGATTTTAAGGCTTTCGCCCGATAATGAAATAATAATTCATAGTCCACGACAATCTTTACAAAAGCTTCAAGAGCTTTTTAAAAATAAATCGGGAAGCTTTGTTGAAAAGCTTATAGAAATGCGTAGAAAAGAGGAGATTTAATGACCAAAATAGTTTTCGATGCTTCCGCAATATTGGCTTTGCTTAAAATGGAAAGCGGTCATGAAATTGTTGCTAAGAACCTTGAGCAAGCCGTAGTATCGAGTGTAAATTTTTGCGAAGTCGTGTCCTTTTTGTCTAAAAAAACTCAAAAACAAGATGAGATGATTAAATTTTTGAGAGAAACTTTTGATTGCATTGAAGATTTTAATATTGAACAAGCAATAATTGCAGGCTCATTTATTAGCGTCACCAAAGATTACGGTTTATCTTTGGGCGACAGGGCGTGCTTGGCTCTGGCTAAATATAAAAATATTCCTGTGCTTACGGCGGATAAGGCTTGGACTAAATTAAATTTGGGAATTAAAATAAAATTAATTCGATCTTAACTAAATTTTCTTATCTAAATTTTAATTAATTCAACGAATATTTTTTAACGAAAAAAAACCTTTTGGCGATTTTTTTAAAGCCTCTAAAATTTTGGGGAAATATAAATTTATTTTTTCATCAACCTGCCACGGCATATTGAAAATAAACATTCCACATGAATGCATTTTGCTTTGAGAATCTAAATCTTTACCAATATCAAAAGTAATTTGAGTAATTTTTTCAAATTTTAATTCGTTAATTTTGTAATAAAAATTTTCTAAATTTTTTTCATCACCTTCAATGATTGGATACCACAATAAGTAAATTCCATTGGCAAAGCGTCGATGCCCATCTTGCAAGGAATTTAAGGCGTCGCGATAATCATTTGAAATTAAATTATGATTTTTTTCATAAGCCGGATCAATTAAAATAATGGCGCGTTTTTCGCGAGGAGGGAGCTTTGATTTTAAAAGATCAAAGCCATTTTCTTGAAGGCATGAAATCTTTTTATTGCCAACAAAATTTTTACGTAATTCTTGAAAAATTGGCTGATTATTTTCGGCAAAAATTGCTTTATCATCGAAGCGTAAAAAATTTTTTATAATTAGTGGTGAACCCGCGTAATAATTGAGTTTAGAAGGTAATTCTTGAATTTCACAAACATTAATTTTGGCTAAAATTTCCAAAAATTTTTGCGGTAAAATTTCCTGAAAATTAGGTTGATCTAAAATTGCTCTCAAGCCTTCGTTAAATTCGTTAGTTTTGACAATTTTTTCGTCGAAAATTGAATATTTTGCTGAAGATGAGTGAGTGTCGATCGCCATGAAAGAGGTGGGTTTTTCGTGAAGTTTTTCTAAGCAAAAACATAAAATGCTATGCTTAAAAATATCAGCAAAATTTCCGGCGTGAAAATAATGCTGATAATTCATTAATTATTCCTCGATTTTATCGTCATCATCTTCGCTATATTGACTTTGCGGAATAACTTCGCAATTGCCATTGGCAATGTAGGCATCAAGTCCAACGGTGGAAATTTCTTTGAAACGACTATCGCCAAGAATGCGGATCAAAGTGCCGACGGGGCCAGATGTTTGAACGTTAAAGTAAACTCCGGTTTGTTCGAATTCTGCCTTAAATCTTTCGCAATTATTTTCATTTTCGCATCTTTTTATAATTTTATTTTCTTTATCTAAGACTAAAAAAGATTTGATTTCGCGTTTTTTACATTCATGTTTGGTGCAAATAAAACCGCTCTTTGGAGAGCATTTTAATTTTTTCCAAGCTTTGGCGGAATTAAAATAATTTTCAGCGTCAGAAAATAATTTTTTGAAATCAATTTCTTGAATTTTTTCGCGAGAATCGGATTTTTTAGTATTTAATTCAGTGTTTTTAATTTTATTTTTAAGATCAATTTCCTTGGCGAAGCCTTCAGAAACAAAGAATGAGAGTAGTGATAAAAAACAAATAAATAATTTCATAAATTTAAAAAATAATTTTAATTACCAATCGCGACGCCTTTTCTTCTAGGGTCGGCGGCACCATAAAGCTTTTTATCGACAATTTTTATTGCCTGTATAGCGCTGGTTATATTAGTGATTTTTACTTTATGTCCTAATTTTTGCAAAGGTTTTTTTAAAGAAGTTATATTTTTATCCTTTTCGAGTTCGATTAAATCGTTTAAAGCAATAAAGTTTGGAAGCGACACCGCCTCTTGAATATCTAAATCCCAATCCAGTGTTGCAATCAAAGTTTTTAACACATGTTGAATAATTCTTGGACCGTTGGGTGAGCCCAAAACCATGAGTAAATTATTTTTTTCGTCAAAAACAAAGGTCGGCGACATCGAACTTCTTGGTTGTTTTAAGGGCTCAACTCGATTTGCTACTAATTCATTTTTAATTTTTGGCACGAAAGAAAAATCGGTCATTTGATTATTTAAAAGAAAGCCGTCAACCGCGATTGTTGAGC
>JBIIBR010000147.1:0-3776 GCA_044239285.1 Rickettsiales bacterium
GCGTCGATTCAATTGCTCTTTCATCATAAACTTCATTGCCATCGCAATAACTTATCGCCGTTAATTTATTTTTTTCATTAACGTGAAATATAAAATATGAAGAGTGATCTTTGATATCAGAATTGAAAATATGAAGGCTATTTTTCTCGCCATTTTTATTAAAAAAAATTATTTCATCGATTTCTTCTTGGCATATTTTTTGATAAATTGAAGTAAGTTCTTTAGTTAAATCATTTTTTTCGTCGTGATCAAAAATAATTACGGAGTAAAGAATTTTTTTTAACATAGTTTCTCTTGTAATTTGTCCAGATTTTTCATAAACCAGTTTTAATAAATATAAGTTTTTAACAAATTTGACTAGATTTTCGATATCTTCATCTTCCAATTTTTTTTTAAATTGTTGAGTAAAAATATTTTGTAAAAGATTTCTACCAAACTGCGAGGGGTAATCTCCGTAAAGTTCCACAATTTTTATTATTGGAAGATTTTTATTCTCATCTTCTTGCTCTAAAACTTGTGGATGGGCTTCGATTATGGTTGTAATCGCCTCCAAATATTCGTCATTAATAACGAAAAAAATCGGCGAATATTCATCATATTTTTGCCATAAAGTTTCGGGACGTTTCTCGATTATTATTCGCAAAGCTTCTAAATTATTATTTTCTATCGCAAAGAAAATTGGGGTTAAATCATCTTCAATTTTTTGCTCCAAAATTTCAGGACAGACTTTGATTAAAATTTCTAAAGCCTCTAAATTATTATGTTCGATTGCAAAAAAAACCGGAGTCAAAGCTCTTTGATATTTTTGATTCAAAATCTCGGGATATTCTGTAATTAATTTTTCTAAATTTTCTAAATCATTATTTTTTATAAAGAAGAAAACTGGTGATAAATTTTTTTCTATGGAATTTTTTTGTTCAATTTCTTGGGTAAAAATGTTTTTTCTAATTAGGGAAAAAGGGCTTTCAGCCCCCATGAATTCTAGGCTTGTTAATGTTTGTTTTTCAATCGTCGATGGCATTTTTAACGGCGATAAATTTTGCATCTTTAAACATTTTTTAATTAATAAAACTTCATAAGTTTTTATAACTAAAAAAGAATATATTCATAATTAAATTTAATTTTTAGGCGGGTTTGGAAGCGAAATAAGTTAAAATAATACGAGTATAAATAGGGTTAATTGAGTGATTAAACTTAATGTGTTAAAATGTAGTTAAAAACCATAAAAAGTATTGCTGTTTAATTTAATAAAATTTAATACTTTAAAATAAATGAAAATTTAATTTAAAATTTATGCTTCCAACCCAATTTCACTCTGAAAATTCCGCCCAAATTGGGGTTTTGGCAATGGCGCCAATAGTTACTATGGCTTTTAAATTAGTGTCCGCATTAGCGCTTAGTTATTTATTTAATCCACCCGTCGTTGAAGCCAAAGAAAGACGTGGCGAAGCTTCTAAAGAAGGGGTTGATTCAAAATTACAAAAATCAAAATCGCTAGAGAGGCGATATCAAAGGCTTGTTAAAAATATTGCAAAATCTCCTCAAGATCCACGAATATTAGCGGGGCAATTTGTAGATGATGTTTTTAGTGAATTGAAATATTCTGATAAAAATAGAAATGGATATGGCGAAGAAGCTTATAATGGTATAAAAAATGATTTAATTGGTATTCTAATCGGTGATCAAGTCGATGTTCCAAATTTAATTATTTCTTTATATGGAGGTCAAAAACATAAGGAAATTGAAAATATTAATTTCTTGTTAAATAAAAAAGGAATGATTCCCGATGTTTTGAATAAAAAATATGCTTCCGGTATATTTTCAACCCATTTATGCTTTAATCAAAATTTTAGAATAATTACGGGATTGCTTGAAAATCTTGAAGGAATCAGTGAGAATAAGGTTGGTGAAATGCTTCAAACAAAAGATCGCGGTTTGTTTAACGCAACAATTTTAGATTCCACATCATTAATGGCATCGGTGGCACCGCCCGATTTTATGAAGATTGTCACTAAGTTATATTCGCAGTTAGCTTCAAAATCCCATTCTTCTATTAAAATAAAAAAAAATAATTTGATGCTCCCAAGTGAAAATTTTCAAGAAATTTTCACAGAGGATTATTTTAAATCATTGTCGCCAAAAGAATTGGAAAAATTATCAAAATTAGCATCGAGATCATTTACAAGAGATGATTTGGATAAAGATATAAAAGAATTGATGAAAAAATATGAATTAGATCCCAATACTGTTTATAAAAAAGAGGGCTATCATGACACCACTTTAAACTTAGAGGGATATGATCGTATGTTTGAAACATTGGAAAGAGGGGGGCTCATTAATATAAAAGCAGAAAACAAACAAAATTTTTTTGATTTTCTAACGAGTAGAACTGGAAGGGAAAATGCTCAAAAAATTATTGATGATGAAGAAAAAATTAATTATATCTATAGTTGCAGAGAAGGCTCTGTTCCAATAAGCGCTGGTCAAAAAATTTCTTCTTTTGCTGCCGAACAATTTATAAGAAATCTCGAATATATTCAAAGTAATTTGGACAAAATAAAAGAATCAAAAGCCTCCCCCGATACATCAATAAAAGGAGGGGGTCTGGATCCTTTGACTCCGAAATTTGGACAAGAGTTATAAATTTAACAAATCATGGTTTTCATCTGTCGTAAACAGATAGAAATTATCTAATCTTAGACTATTTTTTCTCCCGCATAAAGAATCTTCTTGCTGTTATCGCTCTTACTCTCCATTTTGTCGACGCCATAAGAATTTGATTAAATTTGTATTGATAATATTAAAAAAAGAAAAAAATAAAACTTAGTCATTGTTGGGTAAATATAATTTATTTCGTGAATTAATAAAAAAATTAGGAACCAATCAAAAATTTAATGTAAAAAAAGTTAAATGCCATTTTAATTTTTTGGTAAAAATTTTAATAAATTTCAATTGGGTTAAGTATAAAATGTTAAAAAATGTGATATAAAAAAACAAAAATCAAAAGAAGAATTAAATATAGATCAGATAATTGACAATGAATCTTAATGTTACTAATTAGTTATTTTTAGTAATAATTAATTTCAAAAAAAATTATGAGAAGATCCCCAGCTTCAGCAGATTTATTGTTAATGATTCCAATAAAAAAAGCGGGGCCTAAAGTGCCTTCATCGGTGGATTTACCGGCATCTTTACCAACAAACCCGAAAATTTTACAATTATTAAAAACCAATGGTTTAACATTGCAAGAAATTAAAGAAAGGGTTGAATCAATTGAGCTTTCGGTCGGTGAAGGACTCGAAATAGATCAAGAAAGTTTAAAAAAATTAGCAAGAATAAAAGAAAAAATACAAATAAGTGAAGAATTTGAAGATGCCGTTAAGGCTAGAAAAGATTTTGCAGATGGCTCTTTAAGCGAGAAATATTTATCACCATATTTGTTGGAATATTTCGCTAAAGATATAAAAAAAAGTTCAGATCCAGTCACGGAAGACGAGATTAAAATTCGTGATCCGCGAACATCATTGCGAATTACTAAAAATCGCGAAAAAGAAATGGAAATAGTTGGAAATATGACGGAAATAACAAAAATAATTGAGGGGGATGATGTTGCTTTTAAACTTAAATTTTTGGGTCTAGGTCAAAATTTTGAATATCAAATTAAATTTAGTAAAAATAAATGTGATTTTGTTTTTGAAATTGTATTTCCTTCTAAGGAATCTTCAAAAATTAATTTATTCCCCGAGGAAATGCAATTAGCGATGTTTGATAAATTG
>JBIIBR010000148.1:0-3766 GCA_044239285.1 Rickettsiales bacterium
TTCTTTAATAAAATTTCTAATGTTGAGATTTTAAAAGCACGACCAAGTAGTCTATTTGGTACCATTTGCACTTAATTAAATTTGCTTAACGCAAATTTAGCTTTTAATTGAATCGCTCCGTCGCGAATGAATCGCGACATCCGCGATGAATTTTTGGGTTTTTTTGGAATTTTTTTGTGAATAAACGCTTCGTCGCTTTTCTCAATCAAAATTTCATTTTGATTTCGAAGACGACTCGCAACTGGGATTGCTTCGCTTCGCTCATGATCCCGTTATTTGCTAAAAATAGCCGTTTAGGCTATTTTTTTAACGCAAATAACCTTCACGGCGAGTGAATCGCCGTATTCGCGATGAAATTTTGGGTTTTTTGGAATTTTTCATTTCCAAAGAAATTGTTGTATCATTTAACTAATTCACCCAATGAAACTCTGCCAGCTATTCCATCTGACGAAACAAGAGGCGAAGGATTTTTTAATTTATAAACAAAATCTTCAAGTTTTTCGGTGGTTTTTGAACCGCCAGGTGCTTTAATGGTAATGGATTCATCACTATTTATCATGTATGAATGATCGCCATTTTGAATTAAGATTGTTGGTAATAAAGGATTTGAAGGGTTTTCCATTCTTGTTACACGAGCACCGGGAGAGTCTTTTGAAAACTTATCCTTTACAAATTTTGCCAAATCAGATAATTTTTTAATTTTTTCAACTTCTGTAAAAAACTCAACAGGGTCTAATTCGCGATTAATATGTTTAAGACGAAATTTATTATCAGGCAATATTTCTAAAATATTATTATTTTGTGATTGATGAGAACCGGCACCAGATTCATCGTTAATATTAAAATAGCTTATTAATTTACGCGGATCTTTATCAAGATAATCAAAAGATAGTTTGATACCAGATATTTCAGGCTTAAAAGAGGAATGTGTTTTTAGGGCTGGATTAATTTTAGCCAACTCATCATGGATTTTCATGTGTTGATTTAATGCTGATATGGCCTCGTTATTTTTATTTATAAAATCAGCCAATTCAAGTGTTTTGTTTTTTTTAGAGATTATTCCTTCGAAATCGCTGGAGATTTTAATTTGTTTAAGGTCATCTGTGAGTTCAAATCTAGCAATAATATCACTACGCTCATGTATTTCGTCTCCATATTTATCTGATGTCGGCTCTCCTTTGATAATGAAATGTTGGGAGCTATAATCGAAAAATAAATCTTTTTTTGTCCATCTAGCTAATTTAATCAGTGAATCTTCTAACTTAATCAGTGATTCATTTGATTGAATTGGTGACTCCAAGCTTCTATAAATAATTGGCGAAACATCTGTTAAACCTTGTTCGGAGGCGAGATTTATTAATTCTAAGGCTGATTCAACGTTGGAATTTGTAATTCTTACTAATGTCATGTTAAAAATGATAAATTAATATATGGGATTAATTTTTAATAATGTTTTTTAAAATTTTTTTTCAAGATATTATTATTTTTTCATTAGTTAATTTTATTATTGTACCATCTTCCATAATTTTGCCTTAACCCAGATTCTAAAGCGATCGATGTAACTAAAGACTGCGGGCACGACGACCAAAGTTAATAAGGTCGAAGAAATTAATCCGCCGATGATAGCGACGCCCATTGAAGTGCGCATTGAAGCGGTTTCGCTGAAGCCAATTGCTACTGGCAAAGTGCCGACAATAAGTGCAATTGAAGTCATTAAAATTGGACGCAAACGCATTCTGCCAGCGATAATCAAGGCTTCGGTTCTTGATTTACCTTCTTCGATTAAACGATTGGTGAAATCGATTAATAAAATCGAATTTTTCCCCGAGACGCTGACCAACATAAAAATTCCAAGCATAGTAAAAATATTAACCGATTCGCCCATAATATAAAGAGCGTAAAAAGCTCCGCAAAAGGCGAGGGGAAGGGCGAGAAGAATGGTAAAAGGTACGATGAAAGATTCGTAAAGGCTAGTTAAAATCAAGTAAATGAAAACGATCGATAATAATAAAGCTTGATTCATCGACGAAATCATATCTTGCATATTTTCCGAATCACCCGAAAAAGAAAAACGCACATCGCTCGGAGTTTTTAAATCGCCTTCGGTGAGTTTTTTTTGAAAGTCGGTAAGTAAATCGCCAAGCCCAACTTTTGGCGCGAGACTTGCGGTGATTTGAATATAACGTCCACGGTCTTGACGATTGATAGTCGCGGGCTCGATATCTTCTTCGGTATCGGCAATATCGGCGAGACGAATCAATTTATTATTAATATTTGGAACGTAAATCATGTTGAAATTATCTTTAATATCGCGCTGTTCGGGCTTTAAACGTAAGCGAATATTATATTCTAAGCCATTTTGACGAAGCTTAGTCGGCGTAAAGCCTTCGACATAACCACGCAATTCATTGCCCACCGCTTGGCTGTTAACGCCATAATTTCGTGCCGAATCATCTTTAAGTTTAACTTTAAATTCGGGGCGAGTAGCCTTATTGCTGGTGTCGACGTCTTTTAAGCGCGGATCTTGCTTGAGTTTTTCATAAAGCATTGTGGCATATTTATCGAGCGAATCTTTGTTGGAAGAGATTAAAAATAAATTAAATGGTTGACCGCGAGATGCTCCGCCCGAGGGATCAAAATCTTTAACCACGGGATTGGCATATTCAAAACCTACTAATTGACCACGCAATTTTTCTTTAAATTGCGAGGTGCTAATATCACGTTCTTTTTTAGGAAATAATTTAATGTAAAGTTCTCCGCGATTGGCTTGACGTGACATGGTGCCAGCGGAAGCGGCCGAGATGAAAACCTCTTCATTTTTACGCACAATTTCATCAATTTTTAAAGCAACGGTACTAGTAGCATCGAGGCTCGAATCGGCTGTAAGTTCTAAACTTACCGTGAGTTCGCCATTATCGCTTTCGGTCATAAAAGTTTTGGGAACTTTAGTAAAAGCGACAATACTGCCCGCAATAATCAGAAGAGTTGAGATAATAATAATTGCCGGATGTTTGATTGAAAATTTTAAAGCACCTTCGTAACGATCTTCGAGATAAGTTTGAAAAGCATCGAGTCGTGAAATCTTTTTTTTCTCATTATGTTTGTGCGGTTTTTTATTTTGCCCCGAAAGATAAGCGCATAATACGGGAATAATCGAGATGGCGACGATCAGACTAATCATCATCGCAAAAGAAATGGTCAAGCCGAATTGTTTTAAATATTGCCCGACCGTTCCTCGTAAAAATGAAATGGGCGTAAAGACCGAAATAACCACGGCACTTATGGCGACAACCGCCATCAAAATTTCACGCGAAGAAGCGATCGAAGCTTCGATTGGATTCATTCCGCTTTCGATTTTGCGATAAATATTTTCAACGACAACGATGGCATCATCGACCAAGAGACCCACAGCCAAGCTTAATGCCAGCATGGTAATTACGTTGATGGTAAAATCTGCGCTATACATAATTATGAAGGCGCCGATTAAAGTGATGGGCAGAGAGATGGCGGTAATGATGGTGGCGCGAACGCTTCCAAGAAAAAATAACACGGTTAAAACTGTAAGAATTACAGCGATGACAACCGCTTCTTGAATATCAAAAATATTGCTACGAATATAAACGCTGGCGTCTTTGGTGGCGGTCACTTCTGGCTTGCCTTCCATGCTCGCAAAATCTTTTTTAATTTTTTCGATTTGCACTTTAACGCCATCAACCACCTTGATTATATTGGCATCGGATTGGCGATAAACCGTTAAAAATAATGA
>JBIIBR010000149.1:0-3717 GCA_044239285.1 Rickettsiales bacterium
TACAAAATAAAAATTATAAATTAATAGAATCACTTTTGGTTAATTTTGATAGCTACAATTCGGAACAAAAAGCGCAAATAAAAAATGTTTTTAAAAATTCAAATAATCAAATTGCTACCGATCTATCGATAGCCTCAAAAAGTGATATTGAAGATAACGCTATTCAAATTTTAAAAACTTTAAAAAAAATTAATTACAGCAAAGATGAATTAAAAGATTTATTAACCACCAAAGATGGCGGGGGCGATTCGGCATTTTTATATTTAGCATTTTTCAAAAAACCCGAATCAATTATAGAAATAATTAAAGAGTTTGATGGCATAAATCCGGAAGATGTTAAATTATTAAAAGAAATTTTTTTACAAAAAAATGCAAATGGAAATTCTGTTTTAAATTTATTAATTGAAAAAAATACCGATGATAAAATTGCTGGAGTTATAGATGCTTTAAAAAAAATAAATTTTGATAAATCTGAATTAAAAGATTTATTAACCACCGAAGATGGTAAGGGCAATTGGGCATTTTTATTGTTAGCATTTTGCAAAAAACCCGAATCAATTTTAGAAATAATTAAAGATTTTGATGGCATAAATCCGGAAGAGGTTAAATTATTAAAAGAAATTTTTTTACAAAAAAATGCAAATGGAAATTCTGCTTTAAATTTATTAATTCATAACAATCCCGATGATAAAATTGCTGAGTTTATAGCTGTTTTAAAAAAAATAAATTTTGATAAATCTGAATTAAAAAATTTATTAACCACCACAGATGATAAAGGAAATTCAGCATTTTTATTGTTAGCATTTAGCAAAAAAACCGAATCAATTTTAGAAATAATTAAAGAGTTTGATGGCAATAATCCGGAAGATGTTAAATTATTAAAAGAAATTTTTTTACAAAAAAATCTAGATGGAGATTCTGCTTTAAATTTATTATTTACAGAAAACTCTGATGATAAAATTGCTGGAGTTATATATGCTTTAAAAAAAATAAATTTTGATAAATCTGAATTAAAAAATTTATTAACCACCAAAGATGGCAAAGGAAATTCACCATTTTCATTTTTAGTAGATCGCAAAAAAACCGAATCAATTTTAGAAATAATTAAAGAGTTTGATGGCACAAATCCGGAAGATGTTAAATTATTAAAAGAAATTTTTTTACAAAATAATGTCAATGGATATTCTGCTTTAAATTTATTAATTTATAACAATCCCGATGATAAAATTGCTGAGTTTATAGCTGTTTTAAAAAAAATAAATTTTGATAAATCTGAATTAAAAGATTTATTAACCACCGAAGATGGCAAAGGAAGTTCAGCATTTTTATATTTAGCATTTTTTAAAAAACCCGAATCATTTTTAAAAATAATTAAAGAGTTTGACGGCAATAATCCGGAAGAGGTTAAATTATTAAAAGAAATTTTTTTACAAAAAAATCTAGATGGAGATTCTGCTTTAAATTTATTTATTCCAAATAACACTGATGATAAAATTGCTGAGTTTATAGCTGTTTTAAAAAAAATAAATTTTGATAAATCTGAATTAAAAAATTTATTACTTGATGAAAATAAAGGTGGAGTTTCACTCATTGACTTAATTTTTACGAATGAAAAAATTAAATCAATATTATCATTGGTTTCTGCTTTTGATATTGAGGATGAAAATGATAAAAAACATCTTAAAGAAATATTTTTAAAGAAAAAAACAAATGGATATTCTGCTTTATATTATTTAGTTGATAAGATAAATAATGACGTTGCTTTTGAGTGTATTAAAAAAATAATATCAATATTTAGCAATGAAGAAATAGAAAAATTTTTAACTGAAAGATTTAAAGAGAATCCAAGAGTACTTCCAATTTCAACTATTTTATTATTAGCTGGCAATGATAAGTTTGTCGAGGAAGTTTTAAAACGTGATGTAGAAATTAAAATCGATGAATTACCCTATAGTTACTATTCTCTCACTCCCAATGTTGCTGTTTATTATTTGGAGACATTTAGAAAAGATGAAAATAGTCAAATAAAAGAAATAAAATATTACAATTCAGACAATCAAGCTGGTGTTGATATTTTGAATTTAAGATTAAATGACGATAGAGATGATCCACTCATAGTTGAAATTATCGCCAATGATGACTCTTCAAGAAAAGCAATCATCACCGAGACTAGCACTAATAATATTAAAAGTAAAACAGTTGCCACAAATTTAAATTTACAAAATACATTTAATTTAGCCGAATCGAAAAAGATAGATCAAATCATAATAAATTTAAATATTTATTTATATACTTTTCCTATAGATAATGCTCATGAAATTACAATTAAATTATCAAAAAGCGATGATGGTTGGGACATTGTCTATCACGATCCAAATTCCCTTTCAAAATTTCCTAGACCAATAGAATGGAAACAAACAAATGAGGATACAATAAAAGCAATATGCGATCAAAATAATATTAAAATTAAATCAATAACTGAACATGAAAATATTGTAACTAATGATAGATTGGGAAGTTGCGATACAATCGCCTCAATAGTTGCGGCATCGATGATTATTGGAGATGATCATTCCCAGAAATTAGCCCAAAAATGCAAAGAATATTTTAGTTATGTTGACGCTGATAAATCTCAAATTTTATCAGTAGATAACTGTATTCATTATATTGGCGGAGAGGTTTTAAATAAAGAAGTTAAATCAATTTTAGATGCCAAACTTGAATTAATTAAAAGTAAAATGGATAAAAGTCCATCCTCAATAATTTTACCTGGAGATAAAGTGGCTAGAATAAATGGTAACGAAAAAGAAGAGAATCCATTTCCTGAATTATAATATCAAAACTAAATTTATATTAGTGAATAATTTAAATTTATTAATATAGAGAACTTCATCTGGTTTTGATTAGTAAATAAATTTGTTTATAGGATTTTTATATATCTAATATTAATAAATTGATTTATTTACAAGAATTATTTTAATTTGTTATTTCAATTAATGAACTTTTTCTTGGAATACTAACAAATTCTTCCCCTACTCTTTTTATAAGAATCAAAGACGGCGCAAATATTTTTTTAATAAATATTTTTAACTGAGAATTTTACTAAAGAGGAGAATTTAGAGGAGAAATATTCAACCCTCCCGCCTTGCGGGAGAGTTGATTAAGATAAATTTAATTAGTCATCGAAGCGACTTCTTGAGCGAAATTATTTTCTTTTTTTTCTAAGCCTTCGCCAAGAATATAAAGTTTAAAACCATTGATTTTAGTTTCGCCATTTTCTTTAGAAAATTTTGCCACTAAATCTTTAATTTTAACCTTGTCGTCCATTACAAAAGCTTGTTCAAGAAGAACAACTTCTTCGTAATATTTACGAATGCGACCTTCCATCATTTTTTCAATGATGCTTTCAGGCTTGCCCGATGCGCGCGCTTGTTCTTTTAAAACATCGATTTCGCGAGCAAGTTTTGCTGGTTCAACCGCTTCAATATTTAAAGAATCTGGTTTTGCCGCCGCAATATGCATAGCAATTTGTTTGCCGATTTCATGAAGTTTGTCACTAGGAGCAACCGATTCAAAGCCGATCAAAACCGCAATTTTACCCATATCATTGGCAATTGCGTTATGAATATAACTAACGATCAAGCCTTTATTGACATGAAGCGCAGAAATACGACGAATATTGATATTTTCGCCAATTACGCCGATTTGAGTTTTAAC
>JBIIBR010000151.1:0-3676 GCA_044239285.1 Rickettsiales bacterium
TAAGCAATTTTATTGTTGGTAATCGAAAATAAAACTGATAAAGCCGTAGAGTTAAATTTCGATATTCCAATTTCCCTAAAGCAAAAATTAGCCGAAATTGCTATTAAAAATATTGAAAAATAGGCAAAAAAATAAGAAACAACAAAAGGATTCGCAGAAAAAAAAGTAAAAAATCTAATTATCCAAAAAGACAAAATACTGTTATTTATCCCATAATCAGAAAAGCAATTAGTATCGATTTGCGGATGTCCGAGATATGTCGAGCAATAAGTGAGGCCTTCTTTGATTATTAACTTAATCGTTGAAGTTGCAGCAACATTATCGCCATCACCGAATAAAATTGGATCGCCATATTTAAAAATATTGAAATCGAAATATAAAAATAAAACCGCAAAAGAAATTAATGGCGCTATTAAATAATAAGATAAAGTCTTAAAATAATTATTCATAATTCTTGAAAATAAATTTGCATAAAATAGCATTTCGACTCACGATATATTTTAAACTTGAAAATCAAAATATTGCGAAACTATTAATTTCTCAATATTTTAAAGAAGCAAAAAAATAATGCAAAAAAATTTACCGATGAACGATATTTCAATTATTATTTTATCAGCCGGCAAAGGCACTCGCATGAAATCAAACCTGCCGAAGGTTATGCATAAAGTAGCGGGAAGAGAAATGGTGAACATGGTTATCGATGAAGCCAAAAAATTAAATCCGCAAAATATTACTTTAGTAGTTTCGTCGGAAATGGAAATTTTTTACGAAAAAATTAAAAATGAACATAAAAATCAGCAAATTGATTTTGTTATTCAAAATGAACGTAAAGGCACTGGGCATGCGGTTTCCTGCGCTAATTCAACTTTTGACAATAACAAAAAATTAAACAAAAAAGTTTTAATTCTTTACGGCGATACTCCACTTATCTCTCATCAAACTCTTGAAAAAATGTTGCAAAAAATCGATGATTTTTCTTTATGCATTTTGGGTTTTGATGACGAGGAAGAGAATGCTTATGGGCGCTTAGTTATCAATGATTTTGGACATCTCGAAAAAATTGTTGAATTTAAAGATGCCAATGAAATTGAAAAGAAAATTGCTCTTTGCAATTCTGGCGTAATTGCAGTTGACGGTTACACCCTGCCCCATCTATTAGCGCAAATTAAAAACAACAATTCGGCTCAAGAATTTTATTTAACCGACATCGTGGCGATCGCTAATAATCAAGGCTTGAAATGCACTTTTATTAAAACAAATATTGCCGAAGTTTTGGGCGTAAATTCTCGAGTAGAACTTGCTAATATTGAAAAAATAAAACAAAAACAAATTCGCCAAAAAATGATGGAAAATGGTGTCACTCTAATTTCGCCGAAAAGTGTTCATTTTAATTTTGACACTGAAATTGCCCAAGACGTTATAATTTATCCCCATGTTTTTTTTGGCCCCAAGGTTAAAATTGAAAGCGATGTGGAGATTAAATCTTTTTGCCATATTGAGGGCGCGATAATTCAAAAAAATGCTGTAATCGGACCATTTGCAAGGCTTCGCCCGCAAACCGAAATTCAAGAAAATGTTCACATCGGCAATTTTGTCGAAATCAAAAAATCGCAAATCGCCAAAAATTCTAAAATTAATCATTTAAGTTATATCGGCGATAGCGAAATTGGCGAAAACACCAATATCGGCGCCGGCACCATTACTTGTAATTATGACGGTTTTAACAAATTCAAAACCAAAATTGGTAATAATGTTTTTATCGGCTCGAACAGCGCCTTAGTTGCTCCCGTTGACATTCAAGATGGTGCAATCATTGGCGCAGGAAGCGTTATCACTAAAAATGTTGAGGCTGATGATTTGGCGGTTTCGAGAACTTCTCAAACCAACATTTCCAAAGGCGCAATAAAGTTTCGCAAATCTAAATCTACTAAAAAATGATTAGAAAATCTTCATTTTTAACATTTTTCATTACTCTCTATATTTTTTCCCAAGATATTTTTGCAACGCAACAAATCCAAGAAGTCGATTATTTCGCTTCCTTACGTTCAAATGAAACCAACATCCGCTCTGGTCCGGGCTCGAATTATCCAATAAAATTTACTTTTAAATTACGCAATTTGCCAGTTAGAATTGTTAGCGAATATGATAATTGGTGCGAAATTGAGGATCATGAAGGCGGTCGCGGTTGGGTGGCTCAAAATTTAATCACCAAAAAACGTCATTTGATGACTTTTAGCAAAAAAAATATAATTGATATTCATGCCAAGAAAGACGAGGCTTCCAAAATTATTTTTCATCTCGAAAATTATGTTATTGGTGAATATTTAAAATGCGAAGAATCTTGGTGCGCAATTAAAATCAATGACAAAAAAGGCTGGGTTCTTTCTTCGGATCTTTACGGAGTTGGCAATATTGAAATTTAAATTTATAAAAATGAAAAAAATATTTTGCTTAATTTTTATTTTACTAACAAGCAATTGTTCGGATTCAAAATATTTTTATAAAAACCTTGCCGTCAACGATGAATGGAGTGGTGATGGCGATGTCGGTTTCAGTGAATATAAAAGCGTAATTGGCGAAAAATACATGATCTCTACTTCGGAAAAACTCGCTTCCGAGGCTGGCGCCGAAATATTAAAAAACGGCGGAAGTGCTATTGATTCGGCGATTACCGCTCAAATGGTTTTAAACGTTGTTGAACCGCATTCCTCCGGAATTGGCGGTGGATTATTTTTACTTTATCACGATAAAAAATCTAAGAGAAATATTTATTTCAACGGTCGTGAAACTGCTCCAATCAACAGTTTTGCTGAAATGTTTCTTAACAATGATGGCAATCCGCAAAAATTTTTAGATGTGGTGGGGACTGGTCTTGCGGTTGGAACTCCGGGCGCACTTCATGCATTAAAAAATGCTCACCAAAAATATGGAAAAATTAAATGGCAAAAGCTCTTTGAGCCCGCCATTAAGATTGCTCGCGAAGGTTATCCTCTTAACGAAAAAATGCATGTGAATTTAAAATCGATAAAACATTTATCGAACTCAGATGGTATGAAAATTTATTTTAATAATAATGGTAAACCAAAAAAAATTGGTACTATAATTCGTAATTATCAACTCGCTAACACCCTTGAAACCATTGCCAATCAAGGAATCAAGCCTTTTTACGAAGGACAAATCGCTGAAAATATTGAATTCGCCGTTAAATCTGACAAAAAAAAATCTGGATATTTAACTGTTAAAGATTTAAAAAATTATCGCTCTTCAACCGGCAATTTATTATGCGGAACTTATCGCCAAAAATATAAAATTTGTTCAATGCCGATGCCAAGTTCGGGAGGCGTTACCATTCTTCAAACCTTGGGTATGCTCGAAAATTTTGATTTAAAATCACTCGGAATAAATTCTCCCGAAGCCGTTCATTTAATTGCCGAGGCTACTAAACTAGCTTACGTGGACCGCAATCAATATTTGGCGGATGCCAAAAACGTGCCGATCAAAGAAATGCTCGATAAAAATTATTTACAAGCTCGCGCTAAAATTATTAACCCAAATTTTACCAATGAGAATGTGCGTCCGGGAGATTTTAAAACCGCCAAAAAAATTCTTTATAAAACCGTTGAGAAACCTTCCACAACTCATTTATCAATCGTTGATAAATATGGCAATGCGGTTT
>JBIIBR010000205.1:0-2546 GCA_044239285.1 Rickettsiales bacterium
TTTCTTCTGTTATCTATGGCGGATTAACCAATCAATCAGATGAAGAAATGGCTAATAATGCCTGGGAAGGGAGCAGGATTGGAGGGAATGCTGGGGCGAATAATGCCTTGAAGTTTAAAGAAGTAACCATATTTCCTTACCCTAAAAAAGACTATGATTTAAATGTCGGAGTTCAATATAGCTTAGGACCGATTACGATAAGTCATGGAACAGATGGAGTTGGAGCTAGTGCAAATTCAATACCAAGTCTTAGCGTTGCTGGCTATATTAATTTTGTTCCAAGTGGAGAAAATTCTGAAGTGGGTTTAAGCTATGGCATTAAAGACAGATTCACAGCTGATTTTATTGCCACAAATAAAGGAAATTTTGGATTTGGATTTACAGGAGGATTTTCGATTGCGCCACCAATTTTAGTAAACTCTTCAGTAAATCTAAAGTTTGATAATTAATAAAAATTAAACAAAATGAAAAACAAAAATGTTTGCTTTATAAAAAAAATATTTTTTGGTATAATATCGTTTTTTCTGGTGCTTGATATATTTCTGGTTCCTTTTATCACGGAACCCTTTGTTTTTAAAGACGGAATCTTTGAGGAATATATTTTGGGAACCATAATAACTATTTTGGTGTGGTCATATTTTTTGTGGTTGAATTTTGTGGATTTAAGTAAAACAGGAATTCATCGTTTTGAAAATTCAATTCCATTTTCGAAAATTTATTCTAACGAAGATAAAAGAAGATATTATATTCATTTGGTTTTTGCAATGAGGATAATCACGGTTGCATTATCTATTTTAATTTTATTAGGAGTTTTTTCGGTAATTATTCAGCATGAATTACTGCTAATAAATTTTCGAACTTTTTTGAATTAAAAATGAAAATTCACGCTGGACTTGGTGCAATAACTTCATCTCTCACGGGAAATGATGCGATGAGCGGAGCTATTGCCGGAGTTGCGGGAGAATTAACCGCAGAATTAGCCAATGAAAATGGAGCTGATGTTGCAACTTCAATTCAATTGGCTAATTTATCCGGCGCAATTTCTTCTGTTATCTATGGCGGATTAACCAATCAATCAGATGAAAAAATGGCTAATAATGCCTGGGAAGGGAGCAGGATTGGAGGGAATGCGGCGCAAAATAATTTTGCTACTGCTTTTTTTGGTGGAATTATAGGGGCAACAGGTGCTAGTGCCGGAGCTTATATGGAAGGTGAAAGAGATCCAAAAAAACATGCCATCGCGGCAGGAATTGGCGGGGCAATCGGAGCAGCTAGCGGAGCAGTTGGAAGCGTTCAAGGTGTTGCAGAAGGAATTGCTATAGGTTCAGCAATTGGTGCTGTAGGAGGAGGCATTGAAGGCGCATTAACAGAATATATGAGTAATCCAAATTCCACACTAGATCAACTTGCAAATAAATCTGTAAAAGGGGCGTTTTCTGGTGCCATAGGTGGTGCTGTTGGCGGTGGTTTTGGAGGAGCAATCGGTGTAACTGGAGCCTCTGGTTATGTAGCTGAATCAGTATCTGCAATGATGGGTCTTGGCGCTGGTGTTGCAGCTTCAGCAATTACTTCAAATTACAATTTCTTTAATACGCAAAATCAAAATCAGTATATTGATTTCGCACCAAAAAACTTTGCAAATAATAATACTATTTATTTATTAAGCCCAAATTTTAATACTCAGTCAAATTACTTAACTAATATTCGATAACTTATGAAATTTTATGCAGATTGGAGGGCTTATAACACAAGATATGGAATAGGAATTGTGGGCTTTTTATCAATGTGTGTTTGGATGATTTTTTATCCAATTACTCTTGGAAAAGGTTTTATATTCTTTGAAGTTTTTAATAGGTTCTTCCTTAGTAGCATTAAACTTACGGGCATATTTTTAATAATTTGCTTATATGCACAATTAATCGGGTTCTTCGTGGCTAGAGACTATACAAAATCATTAGAACTCTTAAATGACAAATTTATTTTCATTTTATTTAATAAAACTAAAATTGAGTTAAAATATTCTGATATCAAATCTCTAGAATTTACTAATGATATGTTTAAAAATTTTGAATTTATATTAAAAGATGGTGAAAAAAAAATCATTTATGCAACCTTAAAAAACAAACATCAAGCATTAGAATTAATTCAAAAAAAACTTACTAACAAATGAATCTAAACGTTAGAACAATAAACTTTCTTGAATTTAACTTTATTTTAAAGCAATATTTAAATGATCCATTAAGCATTGAAACATAAGGCTTTATCTCGTTTTTTAATATTAAAAAAACATTGAGTTTTTTAGGAAAAAATTTACAGTTAGGGTTGTTCTTAAAAAAATATAAAAATACTTTTTTGAATAATATTTATTGTTTAATTCAAATATTTGCGAGAAAAGTTTTAAATCTGGTAAAAAATTTATTGATATCTAATAGAGGGTGGAGATAATTGGACTAAAATAGAACATTTATTAACCACTACCTCGAACTCAAAAAATGTCAAAACTGAAATTTTTATTACCTATAATTAGCTTGGTACTAATAATAACA
>JBIIBR010000007.1:0-14375 GCA_044239285.1 Rickettsiales bacterium
TATTTAATAAATTTACGCCAACTTTATAAAAAAAGAGCGGATTATTTTGTTAAAAAATTTGCTCAAGAATTAAATTGGCAGATTGAAGAACCAAAAGCCAGCATGTTTATTTGGACTAAAATTCCGTCGCAATTTTCCCATCTTTCTTCTTTTGATTTTTGCAAAAAAATTCTTCTTGAAACAGGAGTGGCGATGTCTCCCGGAAGTTCATTTGGCGATAATGGCGAAGGTTTCGTCAGATTTTCAATGATTAGAAATGAAAATGAAATTGATGAGGCGATTTTGCGATTGAAGAAGGTTTTTAATCGAAGTGAATAAATATTATTATATTACCAAGCAAGCCAAGGGCATGAGGGTGAAGTTGAGGTTTGGATGCCGTTGCAACAATACCTCGCAGCTCCATCGCCTGAATTTATAGTTGCAGCATTATTGTAATTGTAATCGGCATTTCTGGTATAATAAACAAATGTATTATTACCCATTGAAGAATACATACAGCCCTTTTCAATATCAATACTCATATTTCCATCGCTATTACATTTCCATCTTAAGCCGAATTGGGGCCCACTCATGCCGTAACGGTAAAAACCAGTTGAATTTGTTTGGTATATTCCTGTAGCATTTATTGATACAGTTGTTGCACCTAATATAGTTGTTAAGTTAATGCACGTAATGTCGGTAACCGCATTTCTTCCAGCAAAAGTTTCAGAAGCGCAATTTGAAACGTTGCAAGAAGTTATCTGTGGGGAGCAAGACCCAAAAGCTATATCAAGAGCAAAAGTCCCATTGATGCAAGTATATTTTGGCGTTCCCGAGTAGCCGGTTTTACAGTTTATGGCTTGAGGAGTACTAGTGGATTGAACCGTGGTTATTGATAAATCGGTATTTGCACTCAAGGGAACATTACAATTTAAATTACAAGACCCAGAAGCAATATCAAAAGTTCCATTGATACAAGTATATTTTGGCGTTCCCGAGTAACCGGTTTTACAGCTTATGGATTGAGGAGTGCTAGTTGATTGAACTGTTATTATTGTTGAAATTGTATTAGCGCTCGATGGCACGGTGCAAGGCAATTCAGAGCTCGCCAACGCCCCTTCATATTTTTTCATTTTCCATTTTTTGTAAAAATATTCTTCAATATCGGTTTTTTCTTTAACACTTAAATTGCGATTGAAGAATGAAGTTTCGCCAATATTGCCATTGACAAAACTCGCTGGAGACGCGCCATTTCTGCAACCAATTGCAAGCTCGGCTGTGTTGAGAGTTGATGAGGCAAGGGTGTCGCTTTGAGTTGAGCTTACGCCATTAATTGATATTTCAATTTGTGAACCCTTAATTCTCGAAAGGCGAATTAAATTAGGTTTATTGATATTAGCTTTTTTCGCTCCCAAAACATTTATGGTTTTTGTCGAATCTTTAACGCTAAATTTATAAAAACCCGAACTTAATTCTAAAGAAAAAGGAAAGCTAGTGGCTGTTGCATTATTTTTTTCAAGAATAATGCCATCATCCAAAGTTATGGGGCTGAAAATTAAATATAAGGTAAAATCTTCGGAATTATTAACAATAGATTGGCTTGGAATTGTCATACAATTGCTCGAAGTTTTTTTAAAACTGGCGGTTGGTAAGCCATTAATTGCCGATAAAATATAAGTCGGCAGGTTTGCTGAAACTGGATTGCCAGCAATTGGATAGGTTGATCTTGGATTGGTATCTTTCCACATTGAAATCGTCGACTTATCATCTTTTTATGTGTCAAAAGCCTTGTCGGAAGTGGCGTCAAGCCATAAAGATAAATCATCGATTCGCGAAATTCTCGACGATTTTGAAAGATTACGGGCACTTTTTAACGAAGCTTCAGAAAACATTTCGATTGCTTGGGATATGCCCGCAATCAAGATGCCAATCACCAAAATAACGATTGAAATTTCGATAACACTAAAAGCTTTTTGGTATTTTTTTGTCAAGAAAATCAAATAGATTGTTTAAATTATTCTTTTATTTTTAAAAACATTTTATGAATTCTCGACAATAAATTATATTAAAAAAATTTAATTAAAAAAACGATTTTATTTGGCAATTTTAATCATATAAAATATAGCCGAAATTTCTGATGGTTTGCAGATAATGTGGTTGCTTGGGATTGGTTTCGATTTTTTTTCGCAAACGGGTGATACTAACATCGATGCTTCTCTCATCAACTCCACCAAGCATTTCTGATAATTTATTGCGAGCAATCGCGTTGCCTTGATTTTCCGCTAAAATTTTTAAAATTTTTGCTTCACTTTCAGTGATATGAATAAATTCTTCAGCCTTTTTTAAGCGCAATTGATGAGGATTAAAACTAAAATCTCCAAAGAAAACCAGACTTTGATTATCAATTTTTTCTTCAATAATATTAGCAATATTATTTTGCGTTCTTTTTAAAATATTATTGATGCGAAGCAAAAGTTCTTTCGGCTCAAAAGGCTTGGGCATGTAGTCATCAGCGCCAACTTCAAGACCTTTAATGCGATCATCTTGCTCTCCGCGAGCGGTAAGAATAATGATTGGAGTAGTGTTTAAAGAGAGGCGAAAATTATGGGTAAATTCAATGCCATTTTGATTTGGAAGCATGACATCGACGATTAATAAATCAAATTTTTGCGCATTTAAAAATAATTTTGCTTCTTCGGTATCCTTTGCCAAAGCTGTTTCGAAGCCATTTTCTGTTAAAAATTTTCCAAGAAGATTGCGAAGACGAGTGTCGTCATCAATAACTAAAATTTTTAATATTTTTTTCATATTTATTTTAAATTTTTGGCAATCTCGTCAAATTTTTTAAGCTTTGCAAGAATTCGTTCAAGCGAATCAAGGCGAAGCATGCACGGACCGTCTGAAGGAGCGTTGTCAGGGTCTTGATGAGTTTCCATAAATAAACCAGCAACCCCAACCGCAACGGCCGCCGATGCTAAAGTTTCAACAAATTCTCTTTGTCCGCCACTAGCGCCACCAAGTCCTCCGGGTTGTTGAACTGAGTGCGTTGCGTCGAAAATAACGGGACAACCAGTTTTTGCCATAATTGGCAAACTACGCATATCCGAAACTAAAGTGTTGTAACCAAAGCTTACGCCACGTTCAGTCAGCATAATTTTATTATTGCCATTATGATCGATTTTTTGCACAATATTTTGCGCGTCCCAAGGTGCTAAAAATTGCCCTTTTTTTACGTTAATAATTTTATTAGTTTTAGCGGCGCAAGCCAGTAAATCGGTTTGGCGACACAAAAAAGCGGGGATTTGTAAAACATCAACTTCATCACAATTAGCTAACAAATTACATTGTTCTTCATTGTGAATATCGGTTAAAATTGGGCAATCAAAATTCTTTTTAATTTCAGCAAAAATTGGTAAAGTATTTTCCAAGCCCATGCCTCTTTTGCTAGAAACACTTGAGCGGTTGGCTTTATCAAAAGATGATTTATAAATAAAATTTATTTTTAATTTATCGCAAATCTTTTTAATATTTTCTGCCATCATCATTGAATGGTCGCGCGACTCAGTTTGGCATGGTCCGGCGATTAAAACAAAGGGTAAATTATTTGAAATTTCAAAATTTTTGAATCGAATTGTGCGCATTTTTATTATGTTGAATTAGAAAATTAAACTTTTATTGTTTTTATATAATAACACTAAAATAAAAATTTCAAATAACAATTTATTTTCATTTACAAAATGTTTGCCAAGCCTTTTAGTTTGATATTAGTTTATGTAGTCGCATGTTTTAATCTGTTATTTATTTTATCTCCATTTTTGGCGGTTTTATTACCTTTTATTGATTATCAAAAGGGTGAATTTATCATCTCCGGCTCAATATTAAGTAAACTAATCGATGCATTCGGAATCGTTATTTTTCTTATCAGTTTTTTAATGCTTTTTTATTTATTTTTAGATTTTATTTTTGGTTTTTCAGTCCGATCTTCTTTAAAAAAATGTAAGAAATATGAAAAATATAAAGAATATGATTTTCTTACTCCAATTATGTCGCAAGTCAAAGAAAAATTTGGCGAAAATTCGGTGCATTTATATATAAAAAATTCTAATGAAATAAATGCTTATGCCGTTGCTAGTCTTGGCTCTAAGGCAGTTGTAATTACTCGTGGATTAATTGATCATTATTTGGTTTTATGTCCCGAGCCGAAAATGTTTTTGTCAGCGGTTAGAAGCGTTATTTCCCATGAAATGTCGCATTTAATTAACAAAGATTTTTTGCCAAGTTTTATTGTAATTACTAATCAAAAAGTCACTAATTTTATCAGCAAAATATTACGTCTAATTTTTATTGGATTAGCCAATTTAGCCTCGATTTTTCCTTATGGCGGAAGGTCTTCAGCTTATTTAATGTCAACAGGTTACAATGTTTTTAATAGCGTATTTACTTTTTTTAATTCGGTGATTGTTTATAATGTTTATGAATTTTTGCGAAAATTCACCTCACGCTCAATTGAATATCGTTGCGATAAACAAGCTAGCAAAGCTTTTGGTGGCAAAAATATGGCATTAGCGCTTTCAATGTTGGGTGAAAATGGCTATTTTACAATTTTTTCAACTCATCCAAAAACCACTGCAAGAATTAAAAAAGTTGAAAATATTAAAAGCTCCGAAGGCCTTATCAAGCCTGGGTTAATCGATTCATTAATAAACTATTTTTCAATCCTATTTTTAATGATGCTCACCTTGATTTTTGCCAAAATGGCGAATGTCGATATTTTAGTTCGTGAAATCATCCGTAATCATGAAAATCTTCATCGCAAACTATCTTTGCTATGGAATTTATTAATGAAAATTTACTAATTTTTAAAAAATTAAATTATGAAAAATTTTAATAATTTAGGCGAATTAATTAAATTTCAACACCAAAATTTCAACAATAAAAATTTTTTAAATTTTAAAGAAAATCAAGAATGGCGAAGTTTTTCCAATCAGGATTTTTATGAAAAAATTATTGCCTTTGCCAGGGGTTTGGAAAAGTTAGGATTAAAAAGAGGGCAATCTCTCGCCAATTATTCTTATCAAAATCCAATTTGGTTGATGGTCGATTTAGGCGCTATTTTGGCGGGCGCAATAACTATTCCGATTTTTAATAATATTTCTGAAGATAATCTTTTTTACGAATTAATCGATTCCGATGCTAAATTTTTTTTCACAGATAATGAAAAAATTTGCGCAAAAATTAAAGAAAAATTTCCAGAAATTATAATTATTGGATATGGTTTTAAATCTACTCTATCAATCAATCTTGAAGATTTATTAAAAAACGAAGAAAGCGCCGTTGACAATAATATTTATGTCGAAGAGTTGTTCGCTAAAATTAAAAATGATGACATTGCCACAATTGTTTACACTTCGGGAAGTACAGATCGCCCTAAGGGAGTCGAGATTTCTCATCAAGCGTTAATTTCACAAATCAGAGATTCCGAAGCATTTTTTTATCTCGATAATTTGGAAGTGGTTTTATCTTATTTGCCTTTGGCTCACATTTTTGAAAGAATGGTGATGATGTATTACATTTCTAAAGGACTAACGATTTATTTTGTTGATGACATAAAAAATCTAGGATTTTTTTTAAAAGAAATCAAGCCGACCCTTATGACATCTGTGCCCAGAGCCTTAGAAAAAGTTTTTGCAAGAATTAATAATGGCATTGAAGAAGCGAAATTTTTTAAAAAAATTATTGGTAAAAAAGCTTTGGAAAGAGCTTTAAAAAAGGATCCGCTTCTATCTAAAAATTTTATTGATAAAATTTTCGACAAAATAATTTATCAAAAATTTCGTCAAGCGATGGGTGGTCAAATGCGCATGATAATATGTGGTGGCTCTGCGCTATCACAAGAATTAGAAAGATTTTATTGGAATATTGGTGTAAAAATTTATTGCGGATATGGCTTAACCGAATGCTCGCCAGTTTTGGCTACCAACGCTCCGCATCAACATAAATTTACTTCAGTTGGCAAGGCTTTTCCATCGGTAAAACTTAAAATTGCTAAAGATGGTGAGCTGTTGGCAAGTGGTATAAATGTGATGAAAAAATATCGCAATAATCCGCAAAAAACCTCAGAAACTTTTGATGGCGAATGGTTTAAAACTGGAGATTTAGCGCGAATTGATGAAGAAGGTTTTGTTAAAATTATCGGACGTAAAAAAGAAGTTTTTAAAACCAGTAATGGCAAATTTGTTCATCCGGTTTTACTTGAACAAAAACTGGTTCAAGAGTTGAGTTTTCTAGTCGGCGCCTTGGTTATTGCCGAAGGTAAAAATTTTGTAAGCGCTTTACTTTTTGTTGATTTTGATTTGCTTAAAAATATCAAAAATAAATTAAAATTTGATGGTGAAAATAATCAGTTTTTCAATTCAACAATTTTAAAAAATTTTATAGCGCAAAAAATTGCAATTATTAACAAAAAACTTGATAGTTGGGAGCAAATTAAAAAGTTCAAAATTATTATCGAACCAATTAGCGTTGAAAGCGGTGACATCACGCCTTCATTGAAGCTAAAAAGAAATGTTTTAGAACGAAAATTTGCCTTAGAAATCGAAGAATTATATAGAGAATAATTTTTTTACTCTTACTTTTTTTTGCTTAATTCACGCAATGATTGAGTAATCAAATTTTCAAGCGTAATTTTTTCATCTTGAGAAAAAACATAATTAATAATTTTTAAACAATCATGTTTTTTGTAACCTAGATTTTCTAGGGCAGAAACTGCATCACCAATAATTTGATTTGAAGAAAAACTTTGATTATTAAGATTCTCATTAAAATCTAAAGACACATTTATTCCAAGTTTTTTAGCCGATTCTTTAAGTTCCGTAGTCAAGCGTGAAGCCATTTTTGGACCAATTCCTGAAATATTATTAAAACTTTTAATGTCGCCGACGGTCAAGGCTTTAGCAAGCTCTTCAATCGTTAAAGCGCTAAGAATTTTTTGCGCCATTTTAGCGCCAACACCTTGAACTTTCATTAATTCTAAAAACCAAATTTTTTCGATTTCATGAACGAAGCCATAAAGCTCGATGGCGTCTTCTTTGACAATGGTTTCAATCACCAAGGAAATTGCTAAATTCGTTTGATTTTGGCGAAAAAATTGCGCAGTTTTATGTGAAATAAAAACTAAATAACCAACACCATTAACATCAAGAATGCATCTGTCATCATTGACTTGATCGATATTTCCGCGTAATTTTCCAATCATAAATTTTTTGCTTTTGTTTTTTAAATATTTAAAATTTTCATATTAATTAAATTAATCATATGACTAAAAAGTGCAATTACAACATTGAATGGCGCGTTGAAAAAGATTTAATAAAATACGACGAAGCCTTGAAAATCATGGAACAATCCGCTCAAGAAATTATCGAAGAAAAACGTGATTCTTTAGTTTGGGTTTTGGAACATTACCCAGTTTACACTGCGGGAATAAGTGCCAAAGACGAAGATTTACTCGATAATAAAAATATTGAAGTTTTTAAAGTAAATCGCGGTGGCAAATATACTTATCACTGCCCTGGTATGAAAATAATTTACGTAATGCTCGATTTAAAAAAACTTTTCTATCCCGCCAAGCCAGATATATCAAAGTTTGTTGAGTTTCTTGAATTATGGATAATTGCGGTTTTAAAAAATTATAAAATTGAAGCGGGAATTAGAAAGGGTAGGGTTGGACTGTGGGTTGAAACCTCTTCAGGTGAGAAAAAAATTTCGGCGATTGGTATAAAAATTAAAAAATGGGTGAGTTATCACGGTATTGCTTTAAATATTAATCCTGACCTTGAAGGCTTTAATAACATAGTTCCCTGCGGTATTAAAGAATTTGGAATTACTTCATTTTCAGAACTTGGAATTAAAAATTTTGATGAAGAAAATTTTAATAAAATCTTAAAAAATGAATTTGAAAATTTACAAAAATTATTTTTTAACTCTTGAAATTACTCGATTTGAAGAATAAGTTTATTTTACAAAAATTTTAAATCATCAATCATAAATTTAATCAATTATGCAACAATATAATTTCGATGTCGAGGTTGGAAAAATTCTAAATCTCATGATAAATTCACTTTACGCTAATAAAGATGTAGCTTTGAGGGAGTTGGTTTCAAATGCTTCGGATGCTTGCGATAAAATGCGTTATTTAATCGCACAAAATTCTGAAATCGCCGATGATGAATTAAAAATTACCATCACCACCAATAAAGAAAAAAAACAGTTGATAATTGTTGATAATGGCATCGGCATGAATCAAGAAGATTTGATCGAAAATCTCGGCACCATCGCCAAATCTGGCACCGAAAATTTTATCAAATCTTTAACGGGAGATAAACAAAAAGATGTGCAATTAATTGGACAATTTGGCGTAGGTTTTTATTCATGTTTCATGATTGCCAAATCGGTCGAAGTTATAACCAGAAAATATAATGAAGACAAGACTTGGTACTGGCAATCAGAAGGTTCCGCGCAATTTTCAATTAATGAAAGTGAAGAAAAAATTGCGACTCGAGGCACTAAAATTATTTTACATTTAAAAGATGATGCCACTGATTTTTTTGATCGTTTTCATATTAAGCATGTAGTACAAACTTATTCCGATCACATTAATTTTAAAATCGATTTTATCCCTGAAAATATTGAAGCGGGAGCCAAAATCGAAACTTTAAATTCGGCTTCGGCTTTATGGAAAAAACCCAAAGATCAAATTACTTCAGAGCAATATCAAAATTTTTATAAACATATTTCGCACCTTCCCGGTGAGCCTTATTTAACGCTTCACAACAATGTTGAGGGTGCGGTGAGTTATACAAATTTATTATTTATTCCAAGTTCAAAACCTTTCGATTTATTTCATCCCGATCGCAAAACTTCAGTAAAACTTTATGTCAAAAGAGTTTTTATTAGCGAAGATTTAAGTTTGGTTCCCGCTTGCATGCGTTTTTTACGCGGTCTTATTGATTCCGATGATTTGCCTTTGAACATCAGTCGCGAAACCTTGCAACACAGTGTTGTAATTGATAAAATTCGTAAAAATGTTGTTAATAAAGTTTTGTCGGAACTTAAGAAAAAAGCTAATGATAATGAAGAAAAATATTTAGAATTTTGGAATAATTTCGGAGCAGTTTTAAAAGAAGGCTTGTGCGAATCTTCAGAATTTCGTGAAAAAATTCTTGAAATTTGTCGTTTTTATTCGTCAAAATCTCCGGATAAATACATCACTTTGGCTCAATATTTAGAAAGAGCCAAGCCTAATCAAGATAAAATTTATTTCTTGACGGGAGAAACGGTTGAGAAAATAAAATCTTCGCCACAACTTGAGATTTTTTTACAAAAAGATGTTGAAGTTTTATATTTAATTGATGCAGTTGACGAGTTTTGGGTCACGGTAGCTTTACCTTACAAAGACAAGGAATTGCAATCAATTAATCGTCACGATGTTGATTTAGAAAATATTGACAAAAAAGCTGAAGAAAAAAATGAAGAAGATGACAATGAAAGCAAAAAAGATCAAGATGAAAAAGATGTAAGCAATTCCCAATTTAGCGGTTTACTCGATTTTATTAAAAATATTTTAGGCGATAAAATTCAAGAAGCACGAATTTCTAAAAAATTAACCGATTCACCAGTGTGTTTAGCTGTTGATTCGCGCGCCATGGATATTCGCTTGGAACGTTATCTGCTCGAGCAAAAGCAATTAAATTCAGCATCGGCAAAAATTTTGGAAATAAATCCCAATAACAAAATCATCAAAAAATTAAACAAAAATTATCAAAATGATGATGCTAAAAATGATGCCAAAGATTCAATACAAACTTTATTTGACTTGGCGTGCATTATTGAAGATGAGCCGATCAAGGACGCTAAAGATTTTTCACGAAGATTGCAAAAATTGATGAAATAAAATTATTTTTTTGATTTTTCATCGCTATTTTTGATGATTTCAATCAAATCTTGCGCTCTTAATTTTGCAACTTTATCTTGAGTTTTTTCAAGCGCAATAATTGCTTCATTTGCTAATTTTTGCGCTTTATCATTTTCTTTTAAAATATAATTATATTCTGCCAACATTAAAAGTGCTTTACCATCATTGTTATCAAGCTTGTGTGCATTTGCTAAGCTTTTAAAAACTAGGGCATTTTCTTGTTCATATTTTTGAGATTTTTGTAAATTTTTAATCGCTAAATTTAGTAAAAATTTATCGTTAGTTTTTAATTCTAAAATTCCGTTAGCAAAAGCAATTTGCGACAAAGTTTTGGATTGTTCATCAAGATAATTTATAGCTTTTTGATAATTTAAAATCGCCTCATAAATTTTATTTTGATTAAATAAAAATTCAGCTTTAAGTTCGTATAAAAATCCATCGCGAGGGTTGTTTTTAATAAGTTCGTCAATTATTTGATTAGATTTTGCAAAATCATTTTTTCTAAAATATGCAATCGATTTTGCTAGATTAGAATCTTCGTCAAATTGATTTTTTCTAACTCTCAAAGTGGTTTCAATATCATCTAAAAATCCACCAAGTTTAGCTTGCACTCGATGAAAATTTTTTGTAATTTTTTTATCAAATTCAACATTGGCATATTTATATTTTTGAGCATGATTACTTATCAATTTAGTTCGCGACGAAGAGACGGGGTGAGTTAATTCATAAGGGTCGATGCTATTTTTATAAACAGTTGATTGTTCTTGAAAATAATTCATGATTTCCAATAAACCCTTAGTCGGAAGCTTAAGTTTTTCTAAATATTTTAAAGCTAAAATATCCGCCGACTCCTCTTGCGCGCGATTAAATTTTAAAGCTAAGCGATTGCCGATGTGAGAACTGCCCATCAATATCGCGCTTCCAATTTGGGGGTTTCCTGAAATTATGGCGCCAATTCCAAGTAAATATCCTAAAAAAGTTGCATTAGTATTACCGCTAAACTCTTCGCTTCCTTTAGCAAGATGCGATGAGGCGATATGCCCAACTTCGTGAGCAATTACACCAGCTATAACACTCGGATCCACAAATTTTTTTATCAATCCAGTATTCACAAAAATATTTTGTCCGCCAGATACGAAAGCATTGATAGAGCTGTCATTAACGATATAGATTTTAAGATTTTTGCTATCAAGTCCAGCTATTTTAAAGATTGGATAACATATATCGCGTAACAATTTTTCAGTTTCCGCTTCACGAATTATTGAAATTTCGGCATATAATTTTTTTGCTAAAATAAAATTGAGTATTATTATTAGATTTAGGAAAATTGTTAACCTTAATAAAAAACTATATTTTTTTTGTAAAACCATGATTTTGTTAAAAAGTTTTTTTATTTTTATCGGATTTTCTTGTATGATTTTATTAAGTTTTTATTTGATTACTGAAAATGATAAAATTCCACAAAAAAATATTATTACCACTATTAAAATTAAAAGTATTGTTAATAATTGTAAAAAAACATCAAACGATGATTTATCAATTTTATTCAATTAATTTTTGTGAAAGGAAATTTTAATTCAAAATATATAAATAATTTTTTACAAAAAATTCGTGCTGAAGATGGTTTATCCAAAAACACCATTTTATCCTACGGCAAAGACCTCGAAATGCTAGAAATATTTCTTAAAAACGCTGAAATTTCATTTGAAAATTGTTCAAAAGAAATTTTAAAAAAATATTTTGGCGAAGATGCGCAACAAAATCTAAAAAACTCTTCGATTTCTCGAAAAATTTCATGTTTTAAACATTTTTTTAATTTTTTAGAACAAGAAAATATTATAAAAAATAATCCAGTTTTAGAAATTCACGGTCCAAAACGTCATAAAATTTTACCAAAATTTTTATCGGAAAATGAAGTTACCAAAATGCTTGATATATTATTAAAAGATGAATCAGAATTTGGGATAAAACTGTCTTGCATGCTAGAAATTCTTTATTCCGCAGGCTTGAGAGTTTCGGAATTGGTTAACTTGCCGATAAGTGCCGTGCAATTTAAAGATTCACAAATTGATGATTTTTTAATTGTAAAAGGAAAGGGTAACAAGGAAAGAATTGCGACTTTAAATGACACTTCCAAAATTATTTTGGCAAAATATTTAATTTTAAGAAAAAAAGTTGGGCTTGAAAATTCTAAATGGCTTTTTGTCGGCAATTTTCGCTCAAGCAAAAAACCTAATCAAATTAAAATTCATGCGGTTAATTCTAAAGATTTTATTGATAAACCTTTGTCGCGTCAAAGATTTAATAAAATGCTTAAAGAATTGGCGTTCAAGGCTCAAATTGAGCCATCAAGAGTTCATCCTCACGTTTTTCGACACTCTTTTGCGACTCATCTTTTGAATAATGGGGCAGACTTGCGGGTGTTACAAGAATTGTTAGGGCACAGCGATATTTCGACAACTGAAATTTACACACATATTTCTGAAAACAAATTGCGCGATGCGTTGTTAAATCACCATCCGCTTTCTAAAAATAATTTTTAAAATGGGCGAATATAACAAAAAAAAATCACAAAATAATCCACAATTTAATCTTTCGGAGCATAAGAAAAAAGCCCTTGAAGATCATGATAAGGAAAAGCTTGCGATCATAGAAAAATTGGAAAATGAAATTGAAAAATTGTTGATTATAAAGCAAATAAAAGCAGATCAAAAATTGTTAAATATTTATAAAAATGACGTAAATAATGTGATGCGAGAAGGTTCGTATAATTTGATTGAGATGATTTTATTGAAAGAAATTGAATTACTTAAAATTGGTGATTTGGAAGCGATTTTAATGCTTAATAAATTAAAAGAAAAAGCCCAAGAAAAAATTAAAAAATTATCAGAAATCGCATTACAAATTCAGCAAAATCAGATTAAATTTGTCGAAAGAGAACCTTCTCCAAGACCTGTATTTATTTCTAAGCCGGCGCAATCTTATAAACCCATGACTCAATATGAAGGTTTTCATTTGGAGAAAACTATGGGTGGAGAATTTATTCAAACTTTGGATGCAGATTTAAAGAATTTGGTTGGCAATGATATAATAAATTCGAAGCCAGAACAATTATCTCAAAATATTATTGCCGAAATAAAAAATATCAGACAAGGTAATGTCGATTTAAATCCTGAAAACAATATTTCCACCGAGAATAATGTTAATAATTCTCAACAAATTAACAATGCTAACAGCAATTCTTCAATCTTAAAAAAACCTCCAAAAGCTACTCCGCCAGTTGCTCAAGTAAATTCTACCAAAACAGTTGATTATTCAATTAAAGGTGAATGGACAGATTTGGTGACTTCTCAAGAAAAACAAAAATCTCTAGAAGTTGGAGTCGAAAATAGCGCTATGATTCGTAAAAAATAAAATTTTAAATTATATTTCTTCGCCAAAAACACGTTGATAAAACTCACGAATTACTGATTTTTCATCATCAATAATCTTATTGTAGAAGCTCAGAATAAAGGCATCTTTAATCGAATTAAAAATTTCGATATTGCGCCCCCAAGAAATTAAAGTTCTTAAAGAAATTAAATTGGAAATATCGCCACTCTTAAAGGCCTCGCGACTTAAATTAGCAATTTTCACCATTAATTTTGCGGTTTGTTGATGATCTTTTGACGATAAAAAAGCTAATTTTTTTTGTAAAATTGTAATTTCATGCTCTTCGGATAAGTAATTCAAAGATGCCACGATATTCCAGCGATCCATTTGAGCTTGATTAATTAGGTTAGTACCATGATAAATCCCCAAATCATCGCCCGCACCTAGAGTATTCGAGGTGGCAAAAAGGCGAAAATTTGGATGCGGAGTAATAATTTCATTTTCTTCGAGCAATGCAAACTTGCCATCCTCTTCAAGTAAACGTTGAATAACAAATGAAACATCGGTTTTAATGGCATCATATTCATCAAGTACCAGAGCCACTCCGTTGCGAAGTGCAAAAGGAATTATTCCTTCTTTAAATTCAGTAATTTGTTTATCATTTTTTAATTTTATCGTATCTTTTCCAACTAAATCAAGGCGAGTAATTTGTGAATCAAAATTTATTCGCATGCAAGGCCAATTAAGCCTCGAAGCGACTTGTTCAATGTGAGTTGATTTGCCAGTTCCGTGCATTCCTTGAATCAAAACTCTTTGATTAAAAGCAAAGCCCGCCAAAATTGCGTTACTAGTTTTTTCATCAAATAAATAATTTTTATCAAGCGTTGGCACCAAGTCAGATGTGGATTTGAAGCCACTTACTTCAAAATTACAATTAATTCCAAAAGTTTTTTTGCAATCAATTTTTATTAAAGAATTTTCAATTTTTGACGACATTTTTAAAAATTTAAGTTATTTTAAGAAAACAATGTTATAATTTATTTTGAATTATTCA
>JBIIBR010000078.1:0-6347 GCA_044239285.1 Rickettsiales bacterium
TAATTACGGGCTTCAACCTTTCTCTGAGCACCGTGAAGAGTCTTGGTAATCATCGGATGAAATATCGCTTCATCATCTTTTAAGCCAAATCTTGAAAGCATATTTTTCAATTTATCCGAACCAAAAATTCGCATTAAATCATCTTCGAGCGATAAATAAAATTTTGATCTACCGGGATCACCTTGACGACCGCAACGACCACGAAGTTGATTATCAATTCTACGACTTTCATGCCTTTCCGTTCCAAGAACATAAAGCCCTCCAGCCTCAATCACAATTTTTTTGTCGGCTTCGACTTTGGCTTTAATTTTAGCAATTTTTTCGGGATCAATTTCATCGCCAATAAGCAATTCAGGATTACCTCCAAGCATAATATCGGTTCCGCGTCCCGCCATGTTGGTGGCAATGGTGATGGTGCTCGGAGTTCCAGCTTGCGAAATTATTTCCGCCTCTTTTTCGTGATATTTGGCATTCAAAACATTGTGCGGTAATTTATGTTTTTTTAATAATTGCGACAAATATTCAGATTTCTCGATACTTACAGTACCAAGCAAAACTGGCTGTTTTTTTTCAAAAGATTCTTTAACCGCGTTAATTATCGCATCATATTTAGCTTGTTCGGTTTTGTAAATTTCGTCATCATCATCGACCCGACTAACATTGCGATTAGTTGGAATTTCAACCACTCTTAAATTATAAATCTCTTCAAACTCTACCGCTTCATTGGTTGCAGTCCCCGTCATTCCCGCCAATTTGTCATATAATCGGAAATAATTTTGGAAAGAAATTGATGCCAAAGTTTGATTTTCATTACGAACTCTCATACCTTCTTTGGCTTCTAGGGCTTGATGCAAACCATCAGAAAATCTTCGCCCTTCTTGCATTCTTCCGGTGAATTCATCAATAATAACAACCGCACCATCTTTAACAATATAATCAATCTCGTTTTTAAAAATTTTATGTGCCTTCAAGGCTTGATTTATATGGTGAACAATCGAAATATTATTCGGATCATAAAGTGTTGAATTTTCTAAAATCGCCCCCGATTCTTTCAACATTTTCTCAACAAATTCAATGCCTAAATCGGTTAAAAAAACGCCTCGATCTTTTTCTTCGATTAAATAATGTTCGCCTTGGAGCTTTGGAATTAAACGATTTATCGACTCATATAATTTTGAATTATCGTTAGTTGGTCCCGAAATAATTAATGGCGTTCTTGCTTCATCAATCAAGATCGAATCAACTTCATCGACGATAGCAAAATTGCGTCTTTGCACCATTTCTTCAAAATTATATTTCATATTATCACGAAGATAATCAAAACCGAGCTCATTATTGGTAGCGTAAGTGATATCGCAATTATAAGCTTGTTTACGCTCATCATCTTCGAGGTTATTTGTTAAACAACCTACTTTAAGCCCTAGAAACTCATGGATTCTGCCCATCCATTCTGAATCACGCTTCGCCAAATAATCATTGACCGTTACGATGTGAACGCCTTTCCCCGTAAGTGCATTCAAATAACTTGGCAAGGTTGCCACTAAAGTTTTCCCCTCTCCCGTCCGCATTTCGGCGATTTTTCCTTGATGAAGAGCGATACCGCCAACTAATTGAACATCGAAATGACGCATTTGCAAAACACGCTTAGAAGCTTCTCTAACAACGGCAAAAGCCTCATGTAAAATATTGTCGAGAGCTTCACCTTTTTCTAAACGAAATTTAAATTCTTGAGTTTTATTTTTAAGTTGATCATTGGTAAGGCTTGATATCGCTGGCTCGAAGGCATTAATTTTTTCAACATCTTTCATTAAAATTTTGATATTTCTTTCGTTAACCGAACCAAAAATTTTTTTTGCAATTAGATTTATCATGATAATTTAATAAATAGTTTTAATATCGGCGCCACAATTGACAAGCTTTTCGGCGATTCTTTCATATCCACGCTCAAGATGATAAAGACGATTAATCGTAGTTTTTCCTTCCGCCACCAAACCCGCCAAAACCAAAGAAACCGAAGCACGCAAATCGGTTGCCATCACTTCCGCCCCTTTTAAATTTTTAACGCCTTTGACAATCGCCAATTTGCCTCGCGATTCAATATTGGCGTTCATTCGCACCAATTCAAGAATATGCATAAAACGATTTTCAAAAATATTTTCTTCAATCATCGCAACGCCGTTCGACAAAGTCATCAACGCCATAAATTGCGCTTGCATATCGGTTGGAAATCCCGGATAAGGATGCGTAGAAATGTTGACGGCGTTAATAAAATCTTGATTGCGCGACACTTCGATCACATCATTTTCAAGTTGCGTAAAAATCAATCCTGCTTTTTCTATCTCATCTTTAAAGCCAGTTAAAATCCAACTTTCCAAACCTTTAATTTTAATTTTTCCTTTGGTAATTCCCGCCGCAATGGCGTAGGTTCCAGCTTCAATTCGATCTGCTATAATTTTATGACGCGCCGTTGAGAGATTATCAACCCCAGAAATTTTAATTTGTGACGTTCCCGCTCCCGAAATCTTGGCACCCATGGCATTTAAACATTTAGCCAAATCAATAATTTCAGGCTCGCAAGCCGAATTATAAATTATGGTATCGCCTTTCGCCAAACTCGCCGCCATCATGGCATTTTCCGTGGCTCCGACCGAAATTTTTTCAAAATGAATTTCGGCACCTTTTAAGCGACCACCGGCAACAACGCCCTCAACATAACCGTCACGTAATTCAAATTTTGCTCCCAAAGCTTCGAGCGCTTTCAAATGCAAATCTACCGGACGCGTCCCGATTGCACAGCCTCCGGGTAAAGAAACTCTAGCACGCCCGCATCTCGCCAAAAGCGGACCAAGAATAAAAATTGAAGCACGCATTTTACGCACTAAATCATAATCGGCGACGGGATTGTTGATATTTTTGCCGTCAAGAATCAATACCCGCCCTTGATTTCCAAGCTCTTTATCATAACCATCAAGAGTAATTTCTACCCCCAAATTGGTTAATAAATTCGCCATAGTTGAAATATCAGAAACATGCGGAACGTTGGTGAGAGTAAGCTTTTCGTCACATAAAATTGAGGCAACCATTAAAGGCAAAGTGGCATTTTTAGCACCACAAATTTGCACTTCGCCAAAAAGTGGAATTCCGCCATTGATAACTAATTTTTTCATATTTTATTTTTCGTATTTTCTAACAAGTTCATCGAGTAATCTAACGCCGAAACCCGTTGCACCTTTGTGCGCCAAGGCATCACCCTTGCCTTTCCACGCCACTCCGGCAATATCGAGATGCGCCCATTTGGTATCGCCAACGAATCTTTGCAAAAACTGCGCCGCCGTGGTACTTCCCGCTCCGCGACCACTTCCAACATTTTTCATATCTGCAATATCGGAATTAATCATATCGTCATATTCTTCGCCAAGTGGCAAACGCCAAACTCTCTCACCAGTTTTTTGACCGCAATCTTCCAGATTTTTTGACAAGGAATCGTCGTTGCTAAATAAGCCAGCATAAACATCGGCAAGTGCCACAATTATTGCACCCGTAAGCGTCGCCAAATCAACAATTAATTTTGGCTTAAATTTTGTATTGGTATAATGTAAAGCATCCGCCAAAACCAAACGCCCTTCGGCGTCGGTGTTGATAACTTCGATAGTTTGACCCGACATTGAACGCACCACATCACCGGGACGTTGAGCCGTTCCCGACGGCATATTTTCAACCAAACCAATAACGCCAACTGCATTAATTTTGGCATTTCTTTCCGCCAAGTTTTTCAACAATCCAACCACCACCGCAGAGCCCGCCATGTCGGTTTTCATATCTTCCATATTGTTAGCAGGTTTAATTGAAATTCCACCCGTATCAAAAGTAACACCTTTGCCGACAAAGGCTAAAGGTTGTTCACCTTTTTTGCCACCTTGCCATTTTAAAATTACTAATTGTGATTTTTTATCACTGCCCTGACCAACTCCAAGAAGCGATCCCATCCCCAACTTTTTCATTTCAACTTCGCCTAAAACCTCAATTTCAAGACCCTTAACTTTAATTTTTTTACAAATTTCGGCATAAGTTTCAGGATTTAATATATTTGACGGCTCGGAAACTAAATCGCGCACCATAAAAATATTTTTCGCCAAAATTTCTAATTCGGCAAAAATTTTTTGCGCTGATTTTTCATCAGTGGTTAAGAAATTTAATTTTTCAACTTTAACTTCCTTATCCTTTTTTTTATTTTCAAAATATTTGTTGAAACGGTAAGATTGTAAAAGAGCTCCAAACGCAAGATTGGCAACGTTTTTCGCCTCATCATTAAAATGATTTAAAACTTCAATTTCAGAATATTTAGTGCCATTTGCCAACATTAAAATTCGAGCGCCAATTTTATTTAAAGAATTATTATCGATCTTTTTTTCATCGCCACAACCAAGAAAAATTTCAACCGCATCTTTATTTGCCAAAAGCACCGATTGCAAAAATTTTGCATCAAAATCTAATGAATTTTGGGCAATTTTTAAATTTGGTAAATTATTTTTTTTCAATAATTCTTTGCTAATTAAATGAATTTTTAAACTAATTTTTGTAGCTTTTGCACTGGCATTAGAACTTGATTTAACGCTATTTGAAGCATTATTGTTTTTAATAAAATTGATTTGCATTTTTTTAAGAAAAATTTGTTAAAAATGATTTGCCTTAGATTAATATTTTGAATTTAAATAATTTAATTTAAAAAACTACAAATAAAATTATTCTTAAAAATACTGCGTTTCATTTTATTTTTTATCGTTAAAATTGTTAAAAATTAAAAATACATAGAACTTTAAAAAATATTTAACATTTAAAATTTTTCTAAAAAAATTTATGAATTCCGCAGATATAATTATTATAATTTCTTTAATAAGTATGGGTTTTTTTGGCGGATTTTCGCACTGCCTCGGCATGTGCGGTCCCTTTGTTTTAACGCAAGTTTCAAATAATTTAAGTCGTACCAAAATTGCTGATTTTCAGGGTTTTAAAAAATTATCAAAAATCGCTTTGATCCCTTACCATCTTGGTCGCATAACCACTTACTCATTAATTGGATTGGTTTGCGCCTTACTTCGAATTAATCTCGATAAAAATTTTACCATTGAAATTTTATCGGCGTTATTAATGTTAGTGGCGTGCGGAGTTTTTGTCGGTTTTTTTATTACACAAAATTCTTTAAAAATTCACAAAATTTTTCAATTTTTTCCAAAAAAAACTTTTAAAAAATTTAATTTATTTTCGCCTTTATTAAAAATTTTAACGAAGAAAATTAATTTTTTATTAATAAATTCTAGCGGGTTAAAAGGCTATTTACTTGGTTTAATTTTAGGATTCATTCCCTGCGGAATGCTCTACGGAGCGTTTGCTTTAGCCAGTTCTTTATCAAATCCATTTTTAGCTTTTTTCGGCATGATTTTATTCGGCATCGCCACTTTTTTCGCCTTATTTTTCGTCGGATTTTTTGCCAAATTATCTTTTAAACTTCCCGAATTTAAAATTATTGCAAACATTATTATAATCATTAATATTGTTGTACTTTTTAGAATGTTTTTGCATAAAATTTTTTAAGATATTCTAAACAAATTTCATAAATTATAATTTAGAAAAATAACATTATGACCAGCACTCACAACACTTCATCAGCTGTCGATTACAATTACGATATCATTAAATTTTTCACTCTCGCTGCAACTTTTTGGGGAATTGTTGGCTTTCTTGCCGGAGTTTTGATCGCATCACAAATGGCTTTTCCGATATTAAATTTCAACCTCGAATACACAAGTTTTGGCAGGTTGCGCCCGCTCCACACCTCGGCGGTAATTTTTGCTTTTGGTGGCAATGTGCTTTTTGCAACCAGCTTATTTGTAGTTCAACGCACTTCTTCCGCCCGTTTGTGGGGGTCAGATTCATTGCATAAATTTATTTTTTGGGGCTATCAAGCTTTCATCGTAATCGCCGCTCTTGGTTATGTTTTTGGCGTCACTCAAGCTAAAGAATATGCCGAGCCAGAATGGTATGCCGATCTACTTTTATTGCCAGTGTGGATTAGTTTTTTTGTTGTCTTCATAATGACTTTACGCCAACGCAAGGAGCCCCACATTTACGTTGCTAATTGGTTTTTCTTGGCATTTATCGTCACCGTCGCCGTATTACATATTGTAAATAATCTTTCAATTCCACTTCGTATCGATAGCACACAAAGTTATCCACTTTTCGGTGGCGTTCAAAGTGCGATGATTCAATGGTGGTATGGTCATAATGCGGTTGGATTTTTCTTAACGGCGGGCTTTATTGGTATCATGTATTATTTCGTTCCAAAGCGT